>JAYVIQ010000107.1:0-9019 GCA_043770215.1 Cytophagales bacterium
TATCGGGTCAGGCTCTACGCTCTCGCTTTTGTTGCTGAAAAAGCAACAAAGAGCTCCGCTTCGATCCTTTTCGCAAAAAAAATAATAGGTACTGGTATCCTTGCGGATATTCACAAAACATTTTAAGTAAACGATTTTTAAAATAATAAAAAATGATAAAAAATTCCTTTTAAAAATTAATTCCTAAATACAATTTACCTTCTTTTATTTCTGTTGGAAATGTTTTTAGATCTCTGCACCCCCTACTCTACATCCTCCAGTTTTGATATAAAAAACATAATTATGAAAAGGACAAGCTACACCACCTGAAAGAAGCATATTGCCTTTACTTAGAGAATCATATTGATGAGAGCATGTATCACTATGGCATAAAAAATGCCTTGGTGTTTACCAAGGCACTTTCTTTCATTATGAATACAAATTGTGATAAGTTTAAGTTCCTTAACTTTACCAGCTCAGAAACTTAGGTTTTGTGCTATAAGAATCCAATTACAATCTTTTTATTTGAGCTCCTAAAGCATTTAAACGAGTATCTATAAATTGATATCCTCTATCTATTTGTTCTATGTTATGAATGGTACTTTTTCCTTTTGCAGAAAGTGCAGCAATAAGCAAAGATACACCTGCTCTTATGTCTGGCGATGTCATGGTTATTCCTTTTAAATCCAATCTATTGTCTAAACCAATAACAGTAGCTCTGTGTGGATCACATAAAATAATTTGAGCACCCATATCTATTAACTTATCTACAAAAAACAATCTGCTTTCAAACATTTTCTGGTGTATTAGTACAGAACCCTTTGCTTGTGTGGCTACAACCAGAACAATACTCAATAAATCTGGTGTAAATCCAGGCCAAGGAGCATCTGAAATGGTTAAAATAGAACCGTCTATAAGAGTATCAATCTCATAGTTTTCTTGTTCTGGAATGTGTATATCATCTCCAATAATGTCCATTTTAATACCTAGTTTCTGAAAAACTTTAGGTATAATGCCTAGCATATCTATTCTACAATCTTTTATTGTGATTTCGGAACCTGTCATGGCGGCAAGTCCAATGAAACTACCTATTTCTATCATGTCTGGCAAAATTCTATGTGTACAGCCTTTTAATTCCTTTACACCTTCAATTACCAAAAGATTAGATCCTACACCTGATATTTTAGCACCCATTCTGTTTAGCATTTCTGCCAATTGCTGCAAATAAGGCTCGCAGGCTGCATTGTATATAGTTGTTTTACCTTCTGCCATAGTGGCTGCCATAAGTATGTTTGCAGTGCCTGTTACAGATGCTTCGTCTAACAACATGTATGTGCCTACTAATTTTTTTGCCGTAATGGTAAAAAAACTGCTGTCACTATCATAATCAAATTCTGCACCTAAATTTTGCATACCTATAAAATGGGTATCCATAGGTCTTCTGCCTATTTTATCTCCACCTGGCTTAGGCAATTTTCCTTTTCCAAATCTAGCCAATAATGGTCCTAATATCATTACAGAACCCCTTATTGCAGAAGCTTTTTCTTTGAAAGAATCTGTTTCCAAATAATCTAAATTCACCTTATCTGCTGTAAATTCAACAGTAGAAGCATCTAGTCTATTAATTGTAACTCCAAGAGCAGCCAAAAGTTCTATAAGCTTATTTACATCTCGTATGTCTGGGATGTTGCTTATAGTTACTTTTTCATTGGTGAGCAACGGAGCACACAATACTTGCAGAGCTTCATTTTTAGCACCTTGAGGAATAATTTCTCCTTTTAATTTTTTACCACCTATTATTTCAAACGATGCCATTATTTGCGTTTTTTAAACTTGTTGTTATTGCTCGATACTCCTTTGGCTACGGGCTTATTTACTTTTTTCTTATAACTTTGATTGGCATCGCTTACAAGCTCTGCTTTTGATACATAAAATAAATCCAACTCTTGAACTTTGGTTCTATCAACTTTAAGCTTGTTTCTAGATAAACTTTCTATCTGATTGCAAATGACATCGTCTTCTAAAATATCTGAATTAAAGTCTGCGTAAAACTTTTTCATCATTTTCCCTACTTTAGAAATCCCCGCCAATTGTCTATCTGGATCTTCTTCTGTTACTAGTTTCAGAACAATTTTCTCCAAATTTTTGCCATAATGTTTCAGTCTTATAGCACCTATGTCATAAGCTACTTTTTGAGGCTTTTTTTGTAATTCTTCTGGCTTTGGTTTTTCAAAACCTGAGTTTTCTACTTCTAACGAAAAATTTGTTATGATGTGCAAATGATCCCACATCATTTGTTCATTTTCTTGGTTGTCTCTATAAGCAGGATTTATAAGCTTCATCAGCTTAATTAGAGATTTTGCTTTTTCTAAGCGCTCTTCAGGGTTCTCAATTTTGACAACGTAATCTGCCATATCTTGAACACTTCGGCCATATTCTTTTAATTTAATGTCTACTCTTTGGGTATTATAGTCAAAATTTTGCATTAGCATTTTCTATTTTTTTGAACCTTGTCTTAGATTCAATATGTTAAATTAAGAATGTATTTTCAATTTAGCAAAGGAAAGTAGTAAGGTCTTTTCTCCAACACGCTCAAAAACAATAATTGCTTTTCCTGGGTGGTTGCTAAAATCTATTTGTTGCACCATACCCATTCCAAAATTTGGATGCTCAACTTTTACTCCAACTCTAAGTAATGAATTGTCACTAGCTTCAAAACCTTCTGTTTTTTGTGCTATTGTTTTAAGCGATCCAATGCTTGTACTTCTATTTTTATACCCGCTTAACAAAGTGCTATAATTGGTGCTTAAATTTCTATCTGCCCCCATAGAGTTGCTAATTTGAGGCTTTGAAGAAATGGGTTTGTTTAAAAAAATAGGATTAATTTCTTTTAAAAACCTACTTGGTTCGCAATTTTTTAGTTTACCAAATCTAAATCTAGTCAAAGCATAAGACAAAGAAAGTTGTAATTCTGCTCTGGTAATGGCCACATAAAAAAGTCTCCTTTCTTCTTCTAAATCAGCTCTTGAACTAAGCATCATTTGAGATGGAAACAATTCTTCTTCTACTCCTACTATGTATACATATTTAAACTCCAACCCTTTTGAAGAATGGATGGTCATTAACGAAACATAATCACTTACGTCATCTTTTTCATCTGCATTTGTTAGTAAAGCCACCTCTTGTAAAAAAGCAGCCAAGCTTTTATCCTCTCTTCCTTCTTCTACTACAAATTCTTTTATACCGTTAAGTAATTCCTGGAAGTTTTCATATCTAGCTACCCCCTCAACGCTTTTGTCGCTATGCAATTCTGCCATGAGTTTAGATTCTTTGGCTATTTGCTGAGCTGCTTCAAAGGCATCTTTGGAAGCTACTGCTTGCCTAAAATTTTTCATCATGGTTACAAAATCCTCTACACCTGAGGCTGCTCTTGCAGGTAGGTAAGAGTGGGCATTGTCCATAGATTCCCACAAATTAATGTTATTGTCATTGGCTACCAATACAATTTTTTGGATTGTTGCCTCTCCAATCCCTCTTTTTGGATAATTTATTACTCGCTTAAATGCTTCTTCATCATTTTCATTTACAGTAAGTCTAAAATAAGAAAGCAAATCTTTTATTTCTTTTCTTTGGTAAAAAGAAACACCTCCAAAAATTCTGTATGGAGTATTCATTTTACGCAATGCTTCTTCTAAACTTCTAGACTGAGAGTTGGTTCTGTACAAAATGGCAAAATCTTTATAATTTCTGCTGTTTTGCATTTTGTACTCGTAGATAGAGTTGGCAATCATTTTTGCCTCTTCATTATCACTATTGGCAACCATAAGGTTAATGAGGTTTCCGCTAGAATTTTCTGTAAAAACTTTCTTTTTAAGCTGAGCTGTGTTGTGAGAAATAATCTCATTGGCGGCTTGAACTATTGTTTTAGTAGATCTGTAATTTTGTTCTAGTTTGTATACTTTTAGCTCATCATAATCTTTTTCGAAATTGAGTATGTTTTGTATGTCTGCACCCCTAAAGGCATAAATACTCTGAGCATCATCTCCTACTACACAAATATTCCTTCTTCTTGCACTCAGTTTTCTTGTAATGTAATATTGGCAAAGGTTGGTGTCTTGAAACTCATCTACCATTACATAATGAAAACGATCTTGATACTTATTTAAAATCTCTACATGATTGCGCAGAAGCAGACTGGTATTGAATAATAAATCGTCAAAATCCATAGCTCCTGATTTAAAGCTACGCTCTTGGTAGGCTTTATAGATTTTTCCAAGGTGTGGTTTCCTTGCACTTTCGTCGTCAGAAAGATAAATAGGGTTTTTGTTGTATTCTTCGTAGGACACTAATTTATTTTTGGCCCAAGAAATTCTACTCAAAACAGTATTTGCTGTGTATAATTTATCATCCAAATGCATTTCTTTTACTAATGATCTGATTAGCGATTTGCTATCGTCTGTATCATAAATAGTAAAGTTGCTTGGGTAACCCAATAGATGCCCTTCTGACCTTAAAATTCTGGCAAATACAGAGTGAAAAGTACCCATCCAAAGGTTGCGGGCATTGGGGCCCACAAACTTTTCTATACGGTCTTTCATTTCTTTAGCTGCTTTGTTTGTAAAAGTAAGCGAAAGTATATTGTAAGGATCTACTCCCTTTTTTATTAAATGTGCAATTCTATAAGTGAGCACACGTGTTTTGCCAGATCCTGCACCCGCAATAATCATTACAGGTCCCTCAGTTTGCATTACTGCATCTCTTTGAGACGGATTGAGCGATTCTAAATAATCCATAGTCTTGCAAATTACTAAACAATAAATCCAAAAGCTTAGCTAAATGTCACTTTTTATACACAATACTTATTTGTTGGACAAAAAAAGCCGCACGTAATTTGACTAAAAACGTAAATATTTATTTTAGTTAGGATTATAAAAATACCTAGTTTTAAAGAATAAAATGAACTAATTTATATACTGATTTTGAAAATCAATGCCTATTTTATTTTTGAAAAAAATATTCGTGCAACTACTTTTTATCAAAAAAAAAACTAAAACTTCTCAGCAAAAAAATATTGTGTGTGCCTGTAATTGTACATGCAGGGAAATTGATTCGTGATTTTGGGCGAAAACCTGTAAGCTCATCTTTGTCTCACTTTTTTTTTGAAAAAGCAAAAAAGTGCTCAGTTCCTCTCCTTTTCTTTAAAAAATAATAAAAACGGGTATCATTGAGGATATTAACAAAGAATTTATAAATTTATAATTTAGAAAATCTAACACTCCCATAAATAAAATACGCTAGTCAAATAACTTTTAAAATAATAATTTGTTTAAAAAATATGAAAACATTCTTAATCATAGGTGCTTCTTCTGGTATAGGAAAAGCAATATCTACTAGCTTAGCAAAAGATGGGCACAGAGTCATTGGAACGTATAACACTACAGAACCTACAGACGCATCTACCATAGAAATGCACAAGTACAATGCAACTGAAACTGAAAATTTACTTTTAGATATAGAACAGTTGGATGGTTTAGTTTACTGCCCTGGTGCAATAAATCTAAAACCCTTTGCTAGAACAAAGCCAGAAGATTATATAAAAGACTTTGATTTACAAGTAGTTGGAGCAGTAAAAATTATTCAGCAGTACCTTCCACAACTTAAAAAAGGTAATTTCCCTTCTATAGTTCTGTTTTCTACAGTGGCTGTAGGAAGTGGTTTTGCGTTTCATTCTATTGTATCTGCTTCCAAAGGTGCCATAGAAGGACTTACAAAATCTTTGGCAGCTGAACTTAGCCCAACCATAAGGGTAAACTGTATAGCTCCATCTCTTACTAACACCCCGCTTGCAAAACATTTATTAGGTACAGAAGAAAAAATTCTAGCCAATGCCAATAGACACCCATTAAAAGCAATAGGAACTCCAGAAGATATTGCTTCTATGGCTGAATTTCTTTTAGGAGAAAAATCTAAATGGATAACAGGACAGATTATCTCTATTGATGGTGGAATGTCTACACTAAAGGTTTAATTAAATTACTGAACAAGTATTTGCAAATTCTATATTTAGAACTGTAATCCCACCAAATTTGACACACATCTAAAATTAGTAAATAAAAAAATACCATATACAAACATGGCACATTTTCAAAAAAAGGAAGTTCAAATAATAAATGCTTCAATTGAAGAGGTTTGGGATTTTATTTCATCACCAAATAACTTAAAAAAAATAACACCAGAGTACATGGGATTTGATATAACAAGTGCTGAACTTCCAGAAAAAATGTATCCTGGTATGATTATTACCTACAAACTTTCTCCTTTGCCAGGAATAAAAATAAACTGGATGACAGAAATAACACATGTTAAAGAACTAAGTTACTTTGTAGACGAGCAAAGAATGGGGCCTTACACCATGTGGCATCATGAGCATCATTTAGAAAAAACAGAAGACGGTCAGGTAAAAATGACCGATTTGATTACATACATTACCCCCCTGGGTTTTTTAGGCGCTTTTGCTAATGAAATACTTATAAAAGGCGAACTAAAAAAAATATTTGATTTTAGAAGAGCTGCTATTGACAACTATTTTGGTAAAAGAAATTAGAAAAAGTAATGCATTAAAATGAAAAAATTTTCTGAAGAAGATACAAATAGAATCATACAAATGGCTTGGGAAGACAGAACCACCTTCGATGCCATAAAATTACAATTTGGACTAACACAAGGAGAAACTGAAAAATTTATGCGTAGCCAATTAAATCCTAACAGCTTTAAGTTGTGGCGCAAAAGAGTTTCTAGCGGTGTGGGTATAAAACATTTAGCCAAAAGAGATGAAGTAAGCACACGTTTCAAATGTACATTACAAAGAAACATAAGCCTAAATAAAATTTCTAAAAGATGACTTTCTCTACTTCTTATGCTGATATCTTAAAAAAAATAGATACAATAGATCCTATAAAATACGGATATACAAGAAATTACTTAACCGGATCTGTTACGTATTTATCTCCCTATATATCTAGGGGAATAATAAGCACAAAACAAGTTAAAGATACTCTTTTACAGAAAGGATTTCCTCATCAAAAGATAGAAAAATTTTTGCAAGAGCTTGCTTGGAGAGACTATTGGCAGCAGATATGGATAAGCAAAAAAGAACATATAAATACAGACCTTAAAAACAAACAAACAAAAGTAAGCTACCATGATGGTATGCCTACATCTATTTTAGAAGCTTCTACAGGAATAGAAGCTATAGATAAAGCTATAAAAGAATTTTATAGTACAGGATACTTGCACAATCATCTTCGTATGTACCTTGCTTCTATTATTTGTAATGTTGGACAATATGCTTGGCAAAAGCCTGCACAATGGATGTATTACCATCTTTTAGACGCAGACTGGGCTAGCAATGCGCTTAGCTGGCAATGGGTGTGTGGTGCTAATAGCAACAAGCTTTATTATGCAAACCAAGAAAACATAAACAAATACTGTAACAGTCATCAAAAAAATACTTTTTTAGATGTAAGTTATGAAGAGTTAGCTCAAGCAGATATACCAAACAAACTACAAAGGCAGAGCAATGAACTTCTCTTTACTACCTTACCAAGTTCTGATAACGTACTAATAGACAATAATATACCTACCATAATCTATAATTTTTATAATCTAGATCCTAATTGGAAACAAGATATAAATGCCAATAGAATACTATTGCTAGAACCTTCTATCTTTGAAAAATACCCTGTATCAGAAAAAAGCATAGACTTCTGTATCCAATTTTCGAAAGAAAATATTCCTAATGTTCAAGTAATGGTTGCTGAGTTTAATGATTTACAAACAAAAGTTAAAAACACAATTTTTTTCAAAGAGCATCCGTTAAATAAGTATTTGGGCATAGAAGAACCAAGGGATTGGATGTTTAATGTTAAAGGTGCGTACAGCTCTTTTTTTGGTTTTTGGAAAAAATGTCAGAAAGAGCTTTAATGACTAAGAATGAAATAAACATTGTATGGCTAAAAAGGGACATTAGAAAACAAGATCATGAGCCCCTTTACTTAGCAGAACAAGAAAATATACCCTATGTAGTTATATATGTTTTTGAACCTCATATAATAAATTACAAAGATACCTCACTTAGGCATTTACAATTTCAATACTTTTCTTTGTTAGATTTTAATAAGGAACTAAACAGTAAAACTTGTTTGGTTAATATTTTGTACGGAGAAATGATAGATATTTTTGATTATCTAATTAAAAATTTCAATGTTAGAAAGGTATTTAGCTACCAAGAAAACGGCACAAAAATCACATGGTTAAGAGATAAATTACTGAGCAACTGTTTTCAAAAAAATAATATTATTTGGAAAGAATGCCAAAGAAATGGAGTGATTAGAGGTATAGAAAATAGAAAAGATTGGGATAAAAAGTGGTATAAAACCATATTTTCTCCTTTGATTATAAATCTATATACCACCAAATCTTTAGAGCTGAACCATCCTTTTGAGATACCAGAGGATTTTAAAAATAGATTATTGCATTATCCAAGCGTTTTTCAGCCTGCAGGAGAAACTAATGCATGGAAATATTTAAACTCTTTTCTAAAAGATAGAGGAAAATCATACCATAAGTTTATCTCAAAACCCTCAGAAAGCAGAAAATCTTGCAGCAGATTGTCTCCTTATTTAGCTTGGGGTAATTTATCTGTTAGACAAGTTTTTCAATACATAAAAAAGCATCCCTCATATCCAACAAATAAATTTCCTTTTGACGGTATGCTTACAAGACTCCACTGGCATTGCCACTTTGTTCAAAAATTTGAGTGTGAATGCTCTTACGAAACTCAATGCATAAACAGAGCCTATGAATTGGTAGAGCACAGCAACAATACTACTTTTTTAAAAGCTTGGATGGAAGGCAATACGGGTTTTCCTTTAGTAGATGCCAATATGCGTTGTGTAAAACAAACAGGATGGATAAATTTCCGCATGCGGGCTATGGTTGTTTCTGTTCTTTGTTTTAATTTAGATATAGATTGGAGACT
>JAYVIQ010000108.1:0-3337 GCA_043770215.1 Cytophagales bacterium
TAAACAATTGTAAAAGCGCTATATTTACAATTGTAAATGATCGATCAGATAAAAACGATATTAAAAAGAGAAGGCATAAGTGCCTCTCAATTGGCTGAAAAAATGGGCATTCAACGCTCTAGCATCAGCCATATCTTATCTCAAAGAAACAAACCTAGCCTAGACTTCATTCAGAAACTTATAGCTGCCTTTCCTCACATAGACAGTAAATGGATCATGTCTGGAGAAGGAAACTACACCAAAACTATAGCTCCCCTAAAGCCTACTGTACAGCAAGAAACTTTTCATTTTTCACCATCTACCCTAGAACCAAAACCTGAGCCAAAACCTCAAATTACACCTGAAATAAAATCAGAAATAACACAACCAAAAACACCTAGTTCAAACCCTTTATTTTCTGACATAAAAAGAGGTACAAAAAAGAAAGCAATAAAAGTAATCACTTTTTATGACGACAATACCTTTGATGAATACTTTCCATCTTAACAATTACAAAAAATGAACTAGGCTATTTCATTTACTATATCTCTACCCTATTTTTGAATTAGAGCTATTTACAAAAACATCAGCATCTAGTTTTTTACACCTAAACACAAACAAAAACAGCACCGAACAAAAATAGACACAAACCCATTTTTAAACAGACTTCTATAAAACATGTTGAAAACTTAGAATCAATTAAGTGTAGATAGTTTACATATACATTTAACTTGCAGTACAATTTTACAGAACATTACTATGGAAAATCATAAAATATTTGCCACATCCAACTCCCTAGAATTAGGCACTGAAATAGCACACCAACTAGGGCTTTCATTAGGCGATTTACACAGCCAAAAATTTTCAGATGGAGAAGTGTTTGTACGCTTTGATGAGAGCATAAGAGGGCGCACAGTTTTCTTAGTTGCACAAGTAAATATACCCTACGAAAACCTCTTCGAGCTCTTCATGTGTATAGATGCAGCCCGTAGAGCATCTGCCAAAGAAATCATTTGCATTACCCCATATCTACCCCACTCTAGACAAGAAAGAAAAGATGCAGAACGCACTTCTATATCTTCTAGAGTTGTAGCAGATTTTTTACAACAAAGCGGTGCAGATAGAGTTATGACCATAGACTTACACACCAGCAGCATAGAAGGTTTTTTTAAAATTCCTGTAGATCATTTAGACACAAGCAACTTATTTACAAAACACATCTTAGGCCTACAGCTAGAAAACATAAGTCTTTGCAGTCCTGATTTTGGTGGATTAAAAAGAATAAAGAAATACAAGAAAGTATTGAATTGCGAGATGGCAGTCATACACAAAGAGCGCCTAATCCCAAATCAAGTTGCTAGCATGGAAATTATAGGTGAGGTAAAAGGGAAAAATGTAATTATTATAGACGATATGATAGATACCGCTGGAACACTTTGCAAGGCAGCTGAACTGATCATGGAAAAAGGAGCCCTCTCTGTTCGTGCCTATTGCACTCACGGACTACTTTCAGGTACCGCCATTGCACGCATAGAAGACTCTGTACTAACCAATGTATTCATTGCAAACACCATTCAATACAAAGGCGAATCTACAAAAATAAAAAGCATAAGCTGCGCAAGGATTATTGCAAAAGCAATTGACAATTTAGTTCACAACAAAAGCATCAAAGAAATGAATGAGAAGTTTGAAGTTTAATTTTTCAACTTCTATATCATATATTATTGGGAGAGAAGTTAAGAATGATACTCTTAGGGAATTAGCTTAGTTAAAAAAAAAAACTACGTTTTGCATATTCAAAAAACAATATGCAAAACGTAGTTTAAACTCCAATTAGACTTTATCGGCACTCAAAAAATTTATACCAAATTATTCTTTTTCAAAAAACCATTTAACCAATTGACCATACCCCACTTTAGCCCCATAACTAAGAATACCTATTCTATATATGCGTGCTGCCACCCATACAAAACCAACAAAAGCCACAAACAAAACCAAAGAAGAAACTAGTACCTGCAACCAAAACATAGGCAACTCACCGGCAAACGGAAGCCTCATAGACATAGCTAAAGGAGATGTGAGCGGAAAAAAAGACATACATGTTGCCAAACCATCATGAGGCTCGCTTAATATTTTTTGAGACATAAGCAAAGTCCCAAACAGAGGCACTGTAATTGGAAAAATAAACTGTTGTGTATCTGTGTCTACATCTGAAGCAGACCCCACTACAGCAAAATAAGCTGCATACAATAAAAAACCAAAAAAGAAAAACCATAAATAAGACACTAGAATCAATGGTAAACTCATTGTTTTAAGCACACTCAAATAAGCTTGTGCCCCTTGCACCACTTCTAAATTCATTCCACTAGAAAGTGCATTAAGATCAACATGTACCGCTTGGTCTATTTGCAAAATACTAGAAACCAAAGCCTCAAGACCCAAAACCAAAGAAATCCAGATAACAAACTGCAAAAGCCCTACCAAAGAAATACCCATAATTTTCCCCATAAGCAAATCAAATGGCTTTACTGTACACAGCATAACCTCTATTATACGGTTGTTCTTTTCTTCTACTACGCCTTTCATTACTTGTATGCCATACATAAAAATAAAAAAATAGACTGCAATACTCATTGCATAAGACATAAGCTCTTGAACCGCTCTACCGCTAGACGTATCTTGCAGGTACCTAACCTTACATTTTGGCAGCTCTAGCTGCCCACTCTTCATTTTAAGCAAAGTATTTTCTAGAGTAGCAAAAATGAGTCGTTCATTTTGGGCATTTATTTTTGTAGAACTAAGGATTACCTCTCCATTTTGGAACCTTAACTCTGCATCTGCATTTAGCCATTTTATGACAGAATCTGCTGGGGCTTGCAAATCATTATTTTCTACATATGTTAGCCCATCTATTTTTGGCAAAGTCTCTTTAAGTTCGGGAGCCAGATTGGAAACAATCATAATATTAGAATCTGACTTATCTAAAGTGAACCATAAAGGCACCACCATCAGACAAGCCATAATTACTGGCCCCACAAAAGTCATTATCCAAAAAGACTTTTTTTGCACCCTAATTCTAAACTCTCTTTGGGCGATATAGTATATTTTATGTAACATTATCTTTTTACTTTAGATAAAAATATTTCTCTTAGACTTGGGTCCTGCTCTTCAAAAACCTGTAAATCATTTATATCCAATTGTTGTAGCAACTGGCTTTTTGTTTGACCATGCGCCAGCCTTACTTTTACACCTTGTTTGTGTGGAGTGTCTACCTTAGCTGGTACGAATAAAATGAGTCCGCATATGTATATTTGAGATATGGGAAAGATGTATGCAAATGACTTCAAGGTAATGATAG
>JAYVIQ010000109.1:0-6592 GCA_043770215.1 Cytophagales bacterium
TTCGGTAAAGTTCACTATTTGGCATTATATTAAAAATATCATCAATATTTAACAATAAACATAAATAGATAAAAATACCAACCAATAAAAGGTTAGATGCAGATTTCTTGTAAATAGTATTAATTTCTTCAACATTATTAGTAGTCCATGCCTTTGCTAAAATAGGATTGCTAATCATTGCAATTCCATTCTTTGGTATTGAAATAATTAGCCCAAATTTGGATCCAATATCAAATAGCGCAGTTGATAAAAGTCCGTTTTTATATGCGGGCAGAAACATTTTTTCTATATTAACAACCAGCATTCCGCTAAATCCTGAAAGGAAAGTGCCCATATTATAAAATAATAATTCTTTTACAAGAGTTTTATTATAAGCTTTTAGATTTATTTTAAAGTTCAATTTTCTAATAAAACCAATATAAATAAATAAGAGGGCAAGACTAATAAGGTTTGAGAAAACTAAAGTCTTTATAAATAAATCAAATTGAATATATCCTAAACCAAATGCTAAAATTGAAAAAGTATTACAAATCTTTGAGAATAGTTCTCTAACAAATGCAGGGAAAACAGTTTTTAAATTTGCTCTACAATATGCTTCTAAGACATAACCATAAGTTATTATGATTGTAATTAAAAAAATGCTGTAAATATTTTCATTTATTAATGAAGAATTTTTTTTGTAAATATTTAGTAAAAAATCACTAAAAACATAAAATATGCCTATCAAAAATGCTAATCCAATTGTGCAAATAACTAAACATATACTTAATATTCCTGCATTATGTTTGTAACTATCAAATTTATGATAAAATCTAGCCATTGTGTTTGAAACGCCTAATTGAGCTATTCCTGATAGGAATATTGGAATAGTTGTTAATGAAATATACAGACCAAATTGTTCAATGGATAAAAATTTGCTACACAAGTAAAAAACGTTGAAAATGCCAACAAAAACACCCAAATAGCTATATATAGTGCTTTTTATTGATTGTTTAATGATTATCCCCATGAATTTGATTGCATTTTTTTGTAAGTAATAGCGTAAAATGTAAAAGAACTTAGTTTCAATATTTTATCTAACCGATCATATGTTATTATTTAGATTTTTTTCGATTTCTTTTACAAATTAAGTGGAAATATTTGCAGGGATAATAACTTAATTTATTTATTTTAAATGAATCAAAATTTCAATGTGTAAATTCCATTCTGCAAATAGAACTTTTTTGTTTTATAAATTTGTAAGTATTTTTAATGTATATCTTTTTCTTGGTCTGTTATTTAAGTCTCACACTATTTCCTCAATACCACAAGCTACAATAGTTTTAAAATCTGTTTTTTAAGGGATATGCTGCCTCTATAAGCCATTCAAGTCCTTATTGTCTACAATTTCTAACTAGATTAGGGTTTGGTAACTTAAAAGCCTATGGTTCTTTTTACTTTAGCAAAGATTATATTTACGCTGTGCCAAATTACTCTTGTATGCTCCTGAAATATAATCTTTGATTCTTTTTAAATCTTTGGTGATAATAGATTTATCCTGGTCATTTGTAGTAGCAATGAAATAAATCTGTATGAATCAAATTGCTTTTAAGGCAATTCATGTTAAAAAAAACAAATAATTCACATTAGATTATTTAGTCATTTCAGCAATAACTTTCATTTATTTTTCTTGTTCTAGAATTTTATCTAAAATTGTTTCTAAGCCTATTCCTCTAGATCCTTTAATTAATAGCAAAGATTTTTTAAGATCTATTCGTTTTAATTCATTCACCAATTCTTCCTTAGTATCAAAAACATTTTTGGTTTTGGGTAAAGCATTTTTGAAATACTTGCCCACAAAGTAGCAAGCATGAAATCCCTGTGAAATAGCCTTATTGTAAATGTTTGTATGCTCTAATTTAGAGTCTACACCAAGTTCAAACATGTCCCCTAATACAATTATTTTTTTAGGGTGTTCTAAAGAGTTTAAGTTTTCTATAGCTGCTACCATAGAGCTAGGGTTGGCGTTGTAGGCGTCGAGTAGTATTTTTACTCCACTTTTTTCTATTATTTGTGATCTGTTGTTGCTAGGTACATAATTGCAAACGGCGTTTATAGCATCTTGAGATTCTATGCCAAAGAATTTACCAATTGCAAGGGCAGAAAGGATGTTTTCAAAATTATAGCTGCCTACTAATTGGGTTTCATTTGTATTGGCAGATCCATAAGAAAAACGAATAAAAGGATCTATTTCTACCATTTTAGCAAATACGTACGCCTTTTCATCTGTTTGAGAGTAAATTAAAGGGTTTTTGAATCTTGATGCCATTCTCATAAGTGCATCGCTAGATCCGTTTATAAAAATAACTCCGTTGTTGTTTTGAAGGTGTTTGAAAAGCTCACTTTTACCTCTTGCTACACCTTCTAAACTACCAAATCCTTCTAAGTGTGCTTTGCCAATGTTAGTAATAAGTCCATGAGTAGGATCAGAAATGGTACTCAGAAATTCAATTTCACCTACATGGTTAGCACCCATTTCTATTACCGCAATTTCTGTATCTAAAGGCATAGAAAGTAAAGTAAGTGGTACGCCAATATGATTATTTAGATTTCCTTGAGTGAAATGTGTTTTGAATTTCTTTTTTAATACACAACTAATAAGTTCTTTGCTGGTGGTTTTTCCGTTGCTGCCTGTAATGCCAATAAATGGAATAGAAAATTGTTTTCGATGATAATTTGCTAATTCTTGTAATGTTTTAAGGCTGTCTTCTACCAAAATTGTTTTTCCTTCTTCTTCAAACTCTTTTTGGTCTATAACAGCAAAAGAAGCTCCGCTTTCTAATGCTTGTTTTGCAAATTTATTTCCATTGAAATTATCACCTTTTAATGCAAAGAAAATACTCCCATTTGTTACTTTTCTAGTATCTGTGCATATACCAGAGCAAGATTTAAAAAGGGTGTAAATTTCTGTTAATGAATTATTTAAGCTCATAATTATTTTTTAATTAGAAGTCGTAATCTAATGATACTTGTAATTTTGGTTTTTGTACCAAATAGTTTTTTATTCCCCAGCCTAAATCTACTTTAAGGTAATAACCAAACATCATAGATCTAAATCCAAATCCGTAACTAGTTAAAAATGGATTTTGGTAATTAGTTACTTTTGCCGTAAACACATTTCCTGGTTTACCTACATTTCTTGTATTTATGCTATTATCTCTGCCAAAAGGATGTTTTCCATTCCAGGCAGAGCCTGCTTCGTAGAAAGCATTGAACTGCAGATTTCTAAAAAAACTAGAAGATATAGGTCCACTATACAAAACTCTAATAATAGGTACTCTTAACTCAGTGTTTAGTAGTAAATAATTACGTCCATTCATTTTGTTGTAGCCAAAACCTCTAAGGTTTGTGCTAAAGTCGCTGAAAAGTAAGTAAGGATTTTCTCCAGAGTTATTTAAGTACAAAGGATCAAGTTGTGTATTGTTTTCGTATTGCTGTCCAAGCCAATTGTCTACGCCACCTAACATAAATACCTTGGGTGAGTTTCCTCCAAAACGCCCTCCAGAAACTCTAGCAGCAAATATAATGTCTCTAATGATTGGTTGGTAATTCCGCATATCGAAACTCAATTTATTAAACCCTGTTAAATTGCCACTAATCTTGCCATAAGATTCTACATTTGCTTTAAATCTGAATCCTTGAAATTGATTTAAACTTTTTTCAAAAGAATTGTCATACACAAATTCTAGTTTATTGTGTGTGAGTACATTGTAATTGCTTTCAGGCGAAGGGATCAAATAATCTGTAAATGCTGTTCTAGTAAGTCCTGAACTGTATTCCAATCTAGCAACTGGAGAAAATGGCTTAGCAATACTCAGATTAAAATCTGATTTAGTTTGCCTATTTAGTGCATTGATATTTCCTCTATAAAAGCTATTTTTTTGAAGCTTTATTCTAAAATCATATTGCTTTTTCAGGTACTCGTATTGCACAACTATATCACTGCTTTTTTGTAATACGGTACTATACAAAGCCCCTTGTATTCTATGATTGCTAAACATATCTGATGTTCCTGCTTGGAAATAAGTTCCGAAATTTCTAACTGGGTCTATTTTAAAGGTGGAAATAACATAATCTACTGCAAAAAGGGCCTCGATATCTTTTGGGTCACTTATTTTAGTTATTTTTTCTACTATAGATTTTGTCTTTTTTATTGGTCCTTCCAAAGGATCTGAATCATACCCTTGTTTGTTTGGGTTTATGTTTAGTAGATCGTTAATCAATACTTCATCTGGCACTTCTTTGCTACTTATTTCTAGCTTTTGGCTTTGTAGTGCTAGATAATTTAGGCTAGGGTCAAATTCAAATCCTTTTGTTTTGTGCAAGAGCAAATCTCTTTCCTTGCGTCTTAATTGCAAAAATAACTCGCCTTCTTTGGCTAAAAACCGAACGATGCTTTTATCCTCAGTGGCTATGTTTTTGGCTATACTTTCTCCTATTGTTAAGGTATACAATTTATTTTGGGAACCATTAGAAGCTAAAAATAGGATTCTTGTATTGCTCCAGTAAAAAGGTTTTTTTTCACTTACATTACTGTTTGTAATTCTTTTTAGAAGCTTAGTTCCATCAAATTCAAATAAATTATAAATGCTTAAAAGTTGTTGGTAAGACCCGTAATCTCCTCTGAGTGTATCATTGAATCTATTGGACGAAAAAAGAATTCTTTTGCCATCTGGGCTATACACAGGGTCAAAATCATCATATAAATCCTTTGTAATTTGTTTGGCAACATCTTCTTTGGTATTGTAAATGTAAATGTCTGTTTGTCCATCTTTTACACCAGATAAGGTCATGTCCTCTTCATTTGGGGCAAAATCGAAACTTAGAATAGCATCAAAGGTTACAAAAAGTTTTTTTTCTTTTTGAAATTTTTTAGTTACGTTTTTTGTGATTAAGTAAGGCTTTCCATTTTTGTATTTTATTAAACAAAGCTCGCTGTTGCTTTTCCATGCTATTAGCGGTATGCTTTGGTCAGTTTCCCAATTTATATTTTTAATACCCCCGTAATACACTATTTTTCTGTTTTTTTTGATTAGATCATACACATATACATAATATATTCCCTTTCTATTCAGCGCATACGCAATCATAGATTTGTCTCTATTCATTTTTATTTGAGTTATAGCGGCTGCACTATTAGAATTATGTAAAATTGTTCTTTTTTCTATTTTTACTTTGTTGAATTTCTCTTGATAGTATTGTTTCCATTCTTTTATAAAAATTTGATATTCAATGCCTAAGCTTCCTCTTATTCCTGTTTCTTCATTTCTAGTAGATTTTGTTAGTGCTAATATATTTGCTATGGCATAAGCACCATATTTTTCGTGTATGTAGTTAAAAATAGATTGTCCAATTAGAGTAGCGTATTCGCCTGTAAGTCTATCTGGATTTTTCTTTTTGCTATGTATAAAATCTTGTACAGCATTGTTCATCTTTTCTGTAGCTCCATAGCCCAAAAAGTTTGAACATCCATTTAAAAACCAAGCGGGAAAATCAATTAAATAGGTGCTTTGTAAACTATTTTTAAAGCTGCCACCGTACATGATGATATTAATAAATAGTTCGGATAACTTTTTATCTACTTCCCTAAAATACAACATTTGGCTTCCTTTATAGGAAACTTCTATTTTGGATTTTATTAGTTTAGTTTCTCCTCCTGCAGAAAAATTGTTCTCTAAACTTATGTTGCTCTGTTGTAAATCTGCATCAGAGGTGTACACCAATACATTTATTTTGTTGTAAGGAAGGTAACCAATGGTTTGTGTAATTTGGTTGTATTGTTCTTCTAAATGTCTGGCTGTGTTGTAAGCTAAACTGTTGCCGCCTATGTAATAATATACATTAAAGTTCTTGGTACTTATATATTTCCATTTTTTTTGTGCGTATTGTACTCTATTTTTACCAAAAGTAGTTTGAGCAGTTTGCGCATTGCTAAACAAAACAAATAAAAGCAGTAAAAAGGATAAAATATGTCTCAATTGTGTTTTTGCTTTTTATGAACTCGTTCTATATCTACTTCTTTGGTAAGTTTTCTCTTATCCAGTATAAAGTTAACAAATTCTTTTGCAAAATAAGGTGCTTGTGTTACACCTTTTGCACCTAAACCATTAAAAATAAATGTGTTTTTTAAATTGAAATGCTTTCCGATTAATGGTTTTCTGTCTACAACAGTAGGTCTAAGTCCAAAATAATGTTCTGTAATAGAGTAGGGTACTTTTATCATATCATTTATTTTTTCTAAAACCATATTTTTTCCTTCTGTTGTTAATGTTTCAGATAAATCTCTGGTAAAAGTTGCGCCTGTAACAAACTCATTTTTTTTTTGGTGTACTATAAATGCATTTTTATTGTAGAGAAAATTTGGAGAAATAGTATCGCTTTCTATTCGTAGCATTTCTCCTTTGGTAATGCTAAAAGGAAGGTAATTAAAAGGGATTGAATTCGCCTGATAATTACCTGTACACCAAATGATATTTTTAGTCTCTAAACCACATACCGTTATTTTATTATCAGAATATCCTATTTTTTCAGGTTCTACCCAAAGTTCTTTCCA
>JAYVIQ010000110.1:0-7742 GCA_043770215.1 Cytophagales bacterium
AGGATTATTCCGTTGTGAAAACATGTAAGGCGGGGTAACTCGCCTTTTTTTATGTAAAAAAAATACCTTTTAGGCTTTTATAAACTTCCTATAAGCTTACAACAACTTGTACACACACAACATATATAATTACCCGTTTATTTTCATTCATCATATAATACACTAATTTTGTACACTAATAGTAAAAGATTCTAAATGATTGTTGTAACAGGTGCTGCTGGCTTTATAGGTTCATGTTTGATTGCTAGGCTAAATCAGGATAATTTCAACTATATTATAGCTGTAGATGATTTTTCTAACGATACAAAAAACCTAAATCTAGAAGGTAAAATCATTCAAGAACGGGTAGAACGTAACGTTTTTTTTGATTGGCTAGAAAAAAACCATAAATTGGTAGAATTTATATTTCATTTGGGCGCAAGAACAGATACCACTGAGTTTGACAAAAGTATTTTTGATGACTTAAATCTGCACTACTCTCAAAAAATATGGGCTGCCTGTGAAGCATTTCAAATCCCTTTGGTATACGCCTCTTCTGCAGCAACTTATGGCGATGGTACCCTTGGATATGACGATAGAGAAGACATTATAGAAGAACTTGTACCCTTAAATCCTTACGGAGAATCTAAAAACGAATTTGATATTTGGGCCTTGAAACAAGAAAAAAGACCTTTTTTCTGGGTAGGTCTAAAGTTTTTTAACGTTTACGGACCCAATGAATACCACAAAAGCAGAATGGCTTCTGTAGTAATGCATACGTACAACAAAATAAAAGAAAAAGGAGAAATGAGTCTATTTAGGTCTCATAATCCCAACTATAAAGATGGCGAGCAACTACGTGATTTTATTTATGTAAAAGATGTAGTAGAGGTTATAGTCTTTTTTATGCACCACAGAAAAAATAGTGGTCTATACAACTTAGGCACTGGTCAGGCTCGTTCTTTTAATGATTTGGCAAAAAATACATTTAAAGCATTAAACAAAGAAACAAACATTTCTTTTATAGATACACCCTTAGACATCAGAGACAAATACCAATATTATACGCAGGCAAACATGCAAAAACTACTTTCTATAGGCTACAAAAAAGAATTTTCTAGCTTAGAGCAAGGCGTTTCTGATTATGTACAAAATTATCTTTCAGAAAAAAAATATTACTAACACATGACTTCTACCACCATTTTAACTATACTTATTTGCGTTTTGGTTTTTCAATTTGTATTTGAAGAATTTTTAGGAAACCTAAACCAAAAACATTTTGAAGCTGGGCTTCCTAATACATTATCTGGCATTTATACAGAAGAAAAATACCATACAGCCGTAAGCTATGGCAAAGACAAAGAAAAATTTGGACTAATTTCTGGACTAATTAGTTTATTGGCCACAGTAATTGTGCTTTATTTTGGGGTACTGGGTCAGCTAAGCGATTGGATAATAGGTGTTTTTCCAGAAAATCAAATTTTTCAGACTTTGAGTTTCTTTGGCATTGCCACTTTGGTAAGTTCCGCTATAGAATTGCCCTTTAGCTACTACTCTACTTTTACTATAGAAGAAAAATATGGCTTTAATAAAAGTACTAAAGGACTCTTTTTTATGGATGCCATAAAAGGGTTGCTCATGAGTTTTGTTATTGGTGGAGTATTGATTGCTGTTTTTATCTATTTGTATCAGCAGTTAGGTAGTAACTTTTGGATTTATTTTTGGGCGGTAGCAGCCGGCTTTATATTGTTTACTAATATGTTTTATACCACTCTAATTTTACCTCTGTTCAACAAACTTACACCTATAGAAGATGGTGAACTTAAAGATGCAATAAATAACTATAGCCAAAAAAATGGATTCAAACTTACGGGAATTTTTGTTATTGATGGATCTAAAAGAAGCACAAAAGCAAATGCCTTTTTTTCTGGCATTGGCCCAAAGAAAAAAGTTGTTTTGTATGATACTTTAATAAAAAACCATACCACTGAAGAGTTAGTGGCTGTTTTGGCCCATGAAATAGGACACTTTAAACACAAACACATTATATGGTCTTTGTTTATAGCCCTGGGGCAAACAGGTGCCATTCTTTGGTTACTTTCTAACTTTTTAGAAATAAATTCATTTTCGCAAGCACTGGGCGCTAGTAGCAATGCAATACACCTAAATATGTTTGTTTTTTCTATCCTCTTCTCTCCTATTAGTACTATTTTAGGGGTATTGTTTAATTTGTTTTCTAGAAAAAATGAATATGAAGCGGATAAATTTGCAAAAGATACTTTCAGTGCTGAGCCTTTGATCAATGGATTAAAAAACCTTTCTGTGGATAGCTTAAGCAACATAAACCCACACCCCTTGTATGTTTTTGTAAATCATTCTCATCCTTCTTTGGCCCAAAGAATAACAGCTTTAAGTAAATAATGGCTAAAAAGAAAAAAACATCCACTTCTAAAGAAGATAAAAGCAATATTATACGCAATTTAATTTTCTTCTCTGGCATTGTACTTTTTGCTTACCTGTATATGCGCTATAAAATTAGCCCAACACAAAGCGTTGAACCCATTACTGAACAACTTGTTTTAAACCGTACATGGAACAATTATTACCAAGAAGTAGATTCTATAGCGAAAGAATTTGAACTAAGCACCCCTTATTTACTTGCCCTTATTGTGCTAGAATGCTCTGGGAAAAAAGAAATTGAACCTAGATTTGAAGCTCATATTTACAAAGAATTAAAAAGAGCAAGAGATACCAAAGACAGATTTGGAAGCATGAGCTACAAAAAGATCAAACATTGCAACAACACTGATTTACAAAACCTTGCTACTTCATGGGGTCCGTTTCAACTTATGGGATACCAAAGTATAGAAATGGATGTACGCTTAGAAGACATTAAAGGAAGCCATTCTGTGTATTGGGGCTGTTATTGGATCTATAAAAGATATGGTAAATACCTAAAGAAAGATGAATTAACGAATGCCTTTCATATACACAATACAGGAAGACCCGCACCAAAAAATGGAGTGTTTGAAACGCACAATCCAAATTATATAAAAAATGGATTAGCATACTACGCATACTTTAAACAAAGAATAAAAGAAGCGGAATAATTTTTTTTTAACCAAAGTTAATTTAAAGTTGCAGAACCAAACGTAACACTAAACTGTTTGCACTGTACAACAATAAATTTATACTCATTTATTTTTACAGAGATGGGCACTGAGTACGTATTTATTCCAGAATTAGATTTTAGCAAAGCCAATTCTAAACCTTTTGAACTTACAACAGAACCAAATTCAGAGTTAGATAAATATAATCTTAAATCTGGTCCACTTTGTACTTTAAAATCGCTTTGAGTTTCTATAAATAATTGACTATTGCATGAAACTAAACGTACATTTCCTGAAGATGTATAGCCTTGTTTACCAACAAAAATACCATTTCTAAATACCGTTAAAACTATTTTATTGCTTTGCAACCCATTTGATTGCACAGATATTTCTGTTTCTCCAAAACCAGTTGCCGTAAATATACCTGCTTCATCAACTTTACCTACATTAATATTTGATGATGTCCATGTTGTGTTTTCTATAGAAATATTTTGGTTGCTTTTATCCAACACATTTAACTCTAGCTGTTGCGTAGAATTTAAAAAAAACTCCATTTCAGTAGCACTTAAAATTATGCTTCTTGCCAAATTCTTTTTTGATACTACATTTACTAACACAGTATCTAACATAGCTTTGCTTTGTGCTATTAAGCTAAACCCACCTATTTTTTTAGTTTTAATAAATCCATCACTCTCAACAGAAGCTATGTCCTTTTCTAATATAGTCCAAATCACAGGATCTGTATTTGGTATTGTATCTTTACCTGATACCAATACCGTTTTAGGCAAAAACTTTTCTTCCAACTCATAAACATTATCTTGCAAAGAAATTTTTAAAATAGGAATAGAAACACTTTGCAAAGGCTCTGGAGATTTGTCAGGTTTGCAAGATAGCAACACAACAAAAAAAGCGAAAATGGAAAACTTTATTTTTTTCATAAACCAAATCTATTCTTTAAAACAAATAAAAAATGTCTTTAATAAGACAAATAAGATGAGTTATAAATTCATGTATTTAAACAAATAAAACACACATACAAAATTTATGCATTTTGCATTTCTTGTTTCAAAACGCGTAGTCCCTGTTCTGTAAATTCTAGGATATACAAACCAAGATTTTTATGCTCATAATTATCCATTTTACTCAAATCATTATCTACAAAATGGCTCAGCAATATGCGCATGGCTCTTCCATGCATACAAATCAAAATTAAATCATCATTGCTATTTTTAATTTCTTCTATGACAGAAATTTGTCTATCTCGTACATCCTCAGGACTTTCTCCTCCTTTTATACGTAAGTTTACTTCGCCTTTGTTCCAAGCTTCTACTACTTGCCAATAATAATCATCTTCATAAATTTTGTGCCCATCATAATCACCCCAGCTAATTTCATTTAATCCTATTTTTTTCTCCCAGCTAATCCCAGCGTCTATAAATTTTTGTACAGATTGAAAACTTCTTTGCAAGCCAGAAGTATAAATTTTTTGAAAAGGTATGGTTTTATAACTTTCCCAAAAAAAATTAGCCTGATTTATACCTGTTTGATTTAAAGGTGCATCTATAGTGCCGCCTTGTACTATCCCTTGTAAATTATAGTCAGTCTGACCATGTCTAACTAGGTATATTTTCTTCTTGAACTGTCTCAATTTCTTTTATTATTTTTTATTTTATAAATAAAGCACTTAAAACAAAGATAAAACTTAAAATCGTTTGTGGGCAGTTCATTTCATAATTTTCTTTTTGAGTAATCATTCAAGTTAGTTTTGGTTATGCAATTTGTAAATTAAAATATTGTATGAGTATTTGTAGATAAAGAATAAAACCCCAATCACGATAAAAAAAATTGAAAATTATTCTCATTATTAAACCAAAAGGTAGTATATTGAAATAAAATTCGATTAAAAAAAATATGCATTATTTACTCAAATCTTCAATTTATTCATCTATTGTTTTGTTGCTTGTTGTATCATGCAAAGAAAACAATGAGTTATTACCAACAACACCTGCACCAAAAAAAGAAAGTTCACTAAATTATGACATGCCAGAGAATGCTCTTTCAGATGCTGGATGGAAAAGAGAATTTGCAGATGAGTTTAGTAACAATGACTTTAGCCAATGGGATATTTGGAAAGGTGGTGCTTATAATGATGAATATCAGTATTATTCTAACAACTTATCCAACTTAAGTATTACAAACGGAAATTTGATAATAACTGCTAAAAAAGAATTTATAAATGGCTTAGTGACTCCTTATACAACTGCTAAAAAAGATTTTCAGTTCACCTCTGCTAGAATTGAATCCAAAAAATATTATACTCCAAATGCCAATGCAAAAAAAGTACGCATTTCTGCAAGAATAAAACTACCTGCTGGATTTGGTATGTGGCCTGCTTTTTGGTTGTATGGAAATAACTGGCCTACCAACGGCGAAATAGATATTCTTGAAGCAAAAGGTCAAGACACATCTAAATTTGCCACAAACATTTTTTATGGTACAAAAATAGGAATAGATGAAGTAAATGGACGTGAAGCAAAAGAAATAAACACAGGGAAAAATTTACAACTTTATTGGCATGTATATGAAGTTATATGGGAAAACAACAAACTTACTTTTTTGTTTGATGGTCAAATAATTGACGTTAAAGACCGTTCAATAATTAGTGCTTTAAATGGTAAACTCCAAAAAATTACACTGAATGTAGCTGTAGGAGGTAATTATTTTGGACCAACTCCATTGCAAATTTCTAGCATAAATACAGGTAGCATGTATGTAGACTGGGTTAGAGTACACTCATCTAACAACTAAGATTTTCCCTACTTAAAAAAGGTATTAAGAAATTTATTTGTTTACCAATTTATTACTTCTATACCTTTTTTTTCTAATGATATTTCTAAATCTGTGAGTGCATTCATAAAATATATGTATGCATCATAAGGAGATGAGTAAGGGCTAAAATAACTGTGTACAGCACCATCATTTGCATGCTTGGTACTCATGTAATAAAAGTGGTCCGAAGTTTGTAACTTCCTCCAAATATGCCATAAATCTTTATCATCGCATAATTTAAGGTATTTTTCTAGCCCATAAATTTTGTCTAAAGCTTCGTTTTGCATGTAGTTTTGTTGCCAAGCTGATAAATCTCTTTCTGTATCTGCCCAAGAAATGAACTCTTGGTGTACATCATAGGTATGTTTTGCTTTTTTTCTAGAAATTATTTCAGAACAAGTCTTAAACTCACCACCGCTTGCTATAAATGTATTTATAAATCCTTCCCAAAACTGGAAAATTCCACTTCCATGCCAATGATGCTCTCCTATAGTTTCATAATCCATAAACAAATTCACACAATCTCCTTTTTCTTTTTGAATCCAGGAAGTATATTTGTCTGGGGTCAAAGGATATTCAGACCAGTTTTGATTTTGAAATCTAAAGGCTATGTCATCAGATAATTTATAATTTTTTAAAAGTACCTTTATATTCTCTGCATTTGGTGCTTTATATAACTGATTTGGATGCCTTCCTTTTAAATGATGGTCTGTGCCTTCAGTCAGAATAGCTTTATAACCCAATTGCTCTGCATAGGCCGCTAGGTCATTGTTATAAATCAATTCTGTATTTCTGAGCACTTTTGGTCTTATGCCAAAATGTTCATATATTTTGTCATCGTGCTTTTTTACTTGAGCCGCAAACTCTTCTTTTGAATACACAAAAGATAAAGAATGGTAAAAAGTTTCTGCTAAAAATTCTACACACCCTGTATCTGCTAAACGCTTAAAACTTCCTAAAACCCTGGGATGAAAATACTCTAATTGCTCTATCAAAGTACCTGATATAGAGTAATTAATCTTTAGTTCCCCTTTGTGTTTTTCAATCAATTCAAAAAGCATTTTATTGGCTGGCAAGTAGCATTTTTCAGCAACTTTAAATAAAATTTCTTTGTTCATGGCATCATCTTCATAAAAATGATCATGACCAATTTCAAAAAAAGTATAATGCTTTAATCGGTTTGGTTGGTGCACTTGAAAATATAAACAAATTTGATTAGCCATTGATCAGTTGATGAAATTTAGTTGCTATTTTTTCTGATGCATTTTCCCAAGTTAATAGCTTTAGGTCTTCGTAACCAGCATCTCTAACACTTGCTGCATATTTAGGGTTAGAAACCAAATCAACAATTAGTTTAGAAGTCAAATCTACATCCCAAAAATCTGTTTTTAAAGCACCAGCCATTACTTCAGCTGCTCCACTTTGTTTAGAAAGAATAACAGGTATTCCAAATTGAGCTGCTTCTAAAGCAGATAAGCCAAATGGTTCAGACACAGATGGCATACAATATACATCTGCCATTGCCAACAATCTATTTACCTTCTCTTTGTTTAAAAATCCAGTAAAATGAAATTTATCACCTATATGTCTATAGGCTCCAGATTCTATTATTCCTTTTAACTGATCACCAGTACCTGCCATTACAAAACGAACTTTTTTGTACTGATGTATTACTTTATCTGCTATTTCTAAAAAGATTTCAGGTCCTTTTTGACCAGTAATTCTACCTAAAAATAATACCAGTGCTTCAGGAAACTTTTTCTCTTCTCTGTATGCTTCTACATACTCTACTCCATTGTGTACTGGGTAAATTTTGGCAGGTTC
>JAYVIQ010000111.1:0-3135 GCA_043770215.1 Cytophagales bacterium
AACCTTTGCATCGACCTTATAAAAAATGCGTTAAGAAATTTGATTGATGTAGCGGTTAAAAACAAAACACTGTCTGAGCCCATCATACTATGGGTAAATATATATTGAATTTTAAGGCGAGTTTGTTTTTTTTCAGCGAAATCAAGCAAGTTTTAGCAATTTTTTATACAGTCTTGACTTTTTGGTTACTTTTTTCTCAAGAAAAAAGTGACAAATGATTGATTGTAAATAAGCTAAGAAAACTACTTTACTTTTTCAGTAGCCCCTAAGTAAGTAAAAGCCTGAGAAAAACTCAGGCTTTTTTTTTAATTAAATAACACCATTTACAACAATGAGTTAGAAGTTATTCAATTTTAAATGCACAACTTTCTCTCCTTCTTTTTTTATACCACTACTTACTTATAATCAATACACTAAGCCCAAGAATTTATTTATAATCTAAGAAATCTTAATTTCAAAATGAATCATGAACAAAAATACTGCTAAAAACACAATTGAACCATTATTTTTTGTAACCAAAAACACAAAATTATTCAGATTAAAGGTTTTGATAAAATTTTGAAGATATTTCAAAATCTCTCATTAAAATTGGCATAAATTTAGATTTATTTCAGCAAAATTTGAGTCAAAATAACTACACCCTTTATTCAAAAAAACCTACTAAACAAATTGATTACAATCATCTAAAGATGTCAAAACCAAAATAAAGATTTATCAAAAAATAATTTCAGCGTCGGAGATGAACAAAGAAGACCTTAGTGCATAAATAAAAGTCATATTACTTTCGTTTTCTCTAATATTTTAAGAAATTTGCAAGCTCCTAATAAAATGTAATCCAAAGACACTCTAATGGATAAAATTATAGTTATTGATTTCGATAGTACTTTTGTAAAAGTTGAATCTCTAGACCTTCTTGGCGAGATTTCTTTAGAAGGTCAAAATGATAAGCAAGCAAGATTAAAAAAAATATCAGATACCACAAACTTGGGTATGAATGGCGATATTTCTTTTGCTGAATCACTTGCCATTAGATTAAGTTTATTAAATGCTTCTAAATCTCATTTAGATACTTTAACAGATAAATTAAAAAATGAGATTTCTCCTTCTTTTATCAGAAACAAAAGTTTTATAAAAGCAAATGCATCTCAAGTATACATAGTCTCTAGTGGGTTCAAAGAATTTATTGTACCCGTAGTTGAGGAATTTGGTATTGATGCCTCACATGTATATGCCAACACATTTGAATACAATGAAGAAGGTGCCATCATTGGTTGTGACAAAAACAATCCATTGGCTCAAGACAAAGGAAAAGTAAAATTACTAACTGACTTAAAATTTGGCAAAGAAGTTTTGGTAATAGGTGATGGTTATACAGACTATGAAATAAAAGAAGCTGGATTGGCAACTAAATTTTATGCCTTTACAGAAAATGTTTCAAGAGATAAAGTAATTGCGGTTGCTGACCACATCACACCAAGTTTCGATGAATTTTTGTTTGATAATGAATTTCAGGGAGCAGTTTCATATCCTAAAAATAGAATTAATATTCTATTGTTAGAAAATGTGCATCCAAATGCGAAGAAAATTTTCTCTCAAGAAGGATTTAATGTAGAAACTATAGTTGGTGCATTAGATGAAGACGAGTTGATCAAAAAAATTGCAGATGTTCATATATTAGGTATTCGTTCCAAAACAATGGTTACCAGAAAAGTATTAGAACATGCCAATAAGTTAATGGCTGTAGGTGCTTTTTGTATTGGCACAAACCAAATAGATTTAGATGCTTGTTTAGAGCAAGGCGTTGTAGCTTTTAATGCTCCATATTCCAACACACGTTCTGTAGTAGAGTTGGCAATTGGCGAAATAATTATGCTTATGCGTCGTATTCCAGAAAAAAGCGAGGGAATGCACGTAGGAAATTGGGATAAAAGTGCTACAAATTGCTTTGAAGTAAGACATAAAAAACTTGGTATTATTGGTTACGGTAATATTGGTTCTCAATTGTCTATTTTGGCAGAAGCAATGGGTATGCAGGTTTATTTTTATGACGTCGTAGAGAAATTGGCACTTGGAAATGCCCAAAAATGCGAAACAATAGAGGAATTATTAAGCTCAGTAGATGTTGTTTCTTTACATGTAGATGGCAGACCAGAAAATAAAGGGTTTTTCCAAGAAAAACACTTTGCTCTGATGAAACAAGGGAGTTATTTCTTGAACCTAGCTAGAGGTCCTGTGATGGATGTAGAAGGCTTAAGAAAACACATGGAAAGTGGCAAAATAATAGGCGCAGGTGTAGATGTTTTTCCGTATGAGCCAAAAACAAACGGAGAAGAATTTGTTTCTAGCCTTAGAGGAATAAAAAATTTAATTCTCTCTCCACATATCGGAGGATCTACCAACGAAGCACAAGAGCATATTGGAAATTTTGTCCCTAATAAAATTGTTAGTTTTATAAATTCTGGAGATACTTATGGCAGTGTAAACTTCCCTAATTTACAATTGCCTACCTTTAAAAATGCACACAGAATGTTGCATATTCATGAAAATACACCAGGTATATTGGCTAAAATAAATAATATTATGGCCGAATTTGAGTGTAATATTTTAGGTCAATACCTAAAAACAAATGAAAATGTGGGTTATGTGATTTTAGATATTGATGAGAAATATCCAAAAGAACTCATAGAAAGAATGAAAGCCATTACAGGTACAATTAAATTTAGAAGATTGTATTAACAATAAAGTTTCAGTGAACAAAACAACAAAGTAAAACTTTTTAGAAGCTAAACAATAGTTCAAATCATATGAGCAAAATGATATACATAACTCCAGGGCCTTCGCAAGTATACCCTGGAATGGAAACTTTCTTTCAAGATGCAATAGAAAAAGACATTTGTTGTATTTCACACAGAAGTTCTGCTTATAAAGCAATTCATCAAAAAACAGTAGAAAACTTAAGGGCTTTAGCTGGTTTGCCAGAGGATTTTGATGTCTATTTTTTAGGTTCGGCCTCAGAAGCATGGGAAAGGATTATTAATAATTTTGTTTCAGAAAATTGTTTCCATTTTGTAAATGGATCTTTTTCTTCAAAATTTCATGAATATGCTGCCAATTCTGGCAAAAAAGCAATTCAAG
>JAYVIQ010000112.1:0-18107 GCA_043770215.1 Cytophagales bacterium
CCTATCGGGTCAGGCTCTACGCTCTCGCTTTTTTTGCTGAAAAAGCAAAAAAGAGCTCCACTTCGATCCTTTTCGCAAAAAAAATAATAGGTACTGGTTTAGTTGCGGATATTCACTAAAAAATACAATCAAATGGCCTAACCAAAGAATTTGATAAGATTTATAACATACATTTAAAATAACTCTAGAGACCTTTTCTTTTACTAATAAAACAAAAAAATGACACCTAAGTACAACATACCAACACAAACCTGCATTGGTCATGTGCATCTGAAAGTTTCTAATTTACAACGGTCAATGGAATTTTATTGTAATTTATTGGGATTTGAACTCACAACAATGTATGGCACTGATGCAGCTTTCATCTCTGCTGGCGGTTATCACCATCATATTGGGTTAAATACTTGGCACAGCCAAAATTATCCAAAAGCTAGTACAAACGGTGTAGGATTGTTTCATACAGCAATTTTGTATCCCACCCGCAAGGATTTGGCTACTATATATAACCGATTACTAAAAGAAAAATACCATATAACAGGATCAGCCAATCATGGTGTTTCTGAAGCAATTTACCTTAATGACCCTGACGGAAATGGGGTTGAATTGTATTGGGACAGACCAAAAGAATTATGGAATTACAACTCAGACGGAACAATTGTAATGTATAGTCATGTGTTAGATTTAGAAAATTTATTAAAAGAATTGGAATAAATAGGTATGGATTCACTCACACATATTGCTTTGGGTGCTTGTATGGGCGAGGCATTTGCAGGTAAAACCCTAGGCAAAAAAGCAATGTTGTGGGGCGCACTGGCACAAAGTATTCCAGATATAGATTTTGTTGCTTCTTTTTGGATGGATACTTCATCCAATTTATTAGCTCATAGGGGGTTTACACATTCTTTTTTATTTTGTATAATCATTACACCACTATTTGCATTTCTTGCAGAATATTGGCATAGACCACACAACATAAGCCTAAAACATTGGATGCTATTTTTTGGTAGCGTTATTTTTACTCATATTTTTTTAGATGCATTAAATAATTATGGCGTAGGCTGGTTAGAACCGTTTAGCCACAAACGCATTTCTTTAAATTCTATCTATGTGGCAGATCCTTTGTTTTCTATTTGGACGTTTTTGGCATGTTTGGCATTTATTTATTTTAGAAAAAATACAATTTACAGAAAAAAAATATGGCAACTTGGACTCGGCTGTACCGCTATTTATTTATCAATATGCATTGGAATAAAAATTAAAATTGATGCTGAGCTAAGAAAGGCATTAAAAAACCAAAACATCAATTACACCCAATATTTTACAACACCCGCACCATTTCAAAATAGTTTATGGTATGTGGTGGCAGGAAATGAAAATGGATTTTATGTAGGATATAAATCCATTTTTGATACTAATAAGATGATTGATTTTACTTATTTTCCAAGAAACAATAATTACCTAGAAAAGATAGAAAACAAAGAAAACATCTATAAACTAAAGCGTTTTTCTCAAAACTTTTATACCATTGAAAAATGGAATGACACGCTTGTTTTTAACGATTTGCGCTTTGGACAAATGAAAGGATGGGAAAACCCAAAAGGAAAATTTGTTTTTCATTATTTTTTAGAAGAAAAGTATGAAAATACGCTTGTTGTACAGCGTGGCAGGTTTGAGGGTTGGGACCAAAAAACATTTGCCTCATTTTTTAAAAGATTGAAAGGAAATTGAAAATGTTTTTAAAAATTGATTCACTATTGTTGTTTAAAATAATACGTACCTAAAAAAAAGGCAATCCTAAATATTCTATAACAAGCCCATTGATGCAACCGGTTAAAAACAGTATTGGATTTTTGATGGAGTACGTTGGTTACTTCAATGCAATCTTTATTTATAATTGTCTCTAAATTTTGTGTAACTTTTTTGGCAAAGTTTGCATCTTTAATATCAATGTTCAACTCTATACTAGCATATGCACTGATGTTGTTTATGTTGTAAGAGCCAATAGTAACCAGGCTTTCATCTACCACACACATTTTTGCGTGTAAAATATTAGGTTGGTACTCGTAAATTTCAATATTATTTCTTAGCAACCAATCGTACATCCAACGCTCTGCAGGTTTTGAAATGGGTACATCTGATTTGCTTGCCAAAATTAATCTGACTTTAACACCTTTTTTTACAGCATACTCCAAAAATCTTCTAGCCTTACTACCAGGGATAAAATAACTGCAGATAATGGTAATTTGTTTTTCGGCATTTTTAAACATTTCTTGATAGGATACAGACACTTCATTTTTTGATCTTACCCAATCATTTCGCCTTATGCTGCACAATGATGTTTCATTTTCAGTAAATGCAAATTTTATGTTTTTCTCTTTGTGATATGCTGATGGTTTACGGATTTTGAATCCGTTCCAGGTTTTCCAGCACAATATGCACAATTCTTTTGCAATTGGCCCCTCTAAAAATACTGCAAAATCTAGCCAAGCTTTTTTATTTAGGCAATCATTGTATCTATCTGCAATATTCATACCGCATACAACTGCATATTTTGCATCTACTACTATCATTTTATGATGCAATCTACGTCCGAAATATAAATTGTTACTTTTAAAAAAAGGATTAAAAAATCTAAAATGAATGCGTGCTTTCTTTAAGTTTTCTACAAACAAATTAGTTAAGTTCTTAGAGGCATACCCATCCACCAACAAATAAATTTTTACTTTTTTATTAGAGGCATTTACTAAAGCATTTACAATTGATTTACCAGTTTCATCATCATTAAAAATATAGGTTTGTATGTGTATGCTTTCTTTGGCTTCAGAGATCAATTTTAAAAGTAAATCAAAAAAAGGTTTACCACTTTGTATGAGTTCTATTTTGTTTTTGGTAAATGCGTTACTTACAAACTTTTTCATTTAGTCTTTAAGATTTCTAAAATTTATCTTTATAACAGTATTTTTTACCCCCCAAAGGTTCTATATTTTGTTTTAAAAATTGTTGTATTACTATTTCTATTTGTTATAAAATAAAAGTGGCATGTAGGAAATTTACAACTTTAGTTAAAAATTTTGTAATTCATATTAGTATCAGAATAATCAACTTTGTTTTTCTATTAATAAGATTTGTGGTAAAAGAGTACAAGCCTAATAATTATTGTGATTTTACTCTTTATTATATTCATTGTAAAAATAAATTTCACTTTAAAATTCAAAAAAAATAGTCGGTTGTTTATTTCTTATGGATAAAAATCCAACAAAGCTTACACACTTCTTACATTCTAAAAGCACTAAAAACAAGTGCAAAATTATTGGTAAAATTACCAGAACAGAAAGCCGTTGGCTTATGGCTATAGAAACCTAAAATAGTTTTACAAAACAGAAAATTTTAAATACGTTAATGTGAATATCATTAATTGTACCAGTAGAGGAATTGAGTAGTGATTTTGGACGAAACCCTATCGGGTCAGGCTCTACGCTCTCGCTTTTTTTGCTGAAAAAGCAAAAAAGAGCTCCGCTTCTATCCTTTTCGCAAAAAAAATAATAGGTACTGGTATTCTTGCGGATATTCACAAAAGTTAATCATCTAAAATTCCATTTTAAGAATACGCTTTTGAAAATACAATCACCTAGAATATTGTTATTCAAACTTCTAAGTTCAAAAAATTGAATGTACTGCTCTAGCTTACTTTTAAAGTTAGATATACAACAAATTAAAACCCATGCTCAAAGAAAAATATATTAGTTAATTGAAGTAAATCTTATGAGAAAAATCCTTTTTATATTACTAATATCTGTAGTTTCATGCAAAGAGAAGCTAGAAAAAACCAAACCCACAATAGGTGATGTAACAGAAAGCGTGTATGCATCTGGAATCATTAAATCAGAAAACCAATACACCGTTTTTTCTACAGTCAGTGGCGTTCTAAAAAAAATTGATATTGTTGTTGGACAGACCGTAGTCAATAATCAAATACTGTTTGAATTAGAAGACGAGAAAGCCGAATTAAATACACAAAATGCTAGTTTAAGCTATCAATTAAGTAAAAATGACAACCAATATATTCATGATAAAATCATGGAAATGGAATATAAGGTGCAATTGGCACGTGACAAATTGCAGGTTGACAAATCTTTATTTGATAGAAACTATCGTATCAAACAATACGAGGTTATTTCAGAAGTCGATTTCGAAAAAATAGAATTGGCTTATAAAACGTCGAAATTGAATTTGCTATCATCACAAAAACAATTGTCTCAACTTAAATCACAATTGAACTTTGAGCAAAACAAAAATAATATTCTTTTACAAATTGGTCAAAGAACGCAAAATGATTATCAAATTAAAAGTGCATTAACAGGACAGATTTATGATGTTTTGATAAAAAAAGGCTCTTTGGTATCGCCACAAATTCCGCTAGCAATTATTGGGCAAAAAAACGCTTTTTTATTAGAACTTGAAATAGATGAAAATGACATGGCTAGAATTAAACTCAATCAGCCAATTTTGGTAACGTTAGAGAGTTATAAAAATCAGGTTTTTGATGCCAAAATAGATAAAATTTATCCCATCATGAATCAAATGTCTAGAACTTTCAAAGTAGAAGCCCATTTTATAAAAATGCCCCCCAAATTATATCCTAATCTTTCTGCTGAGGGCAATATTATCATTCTAACAAAGAAAAATGCAATTACTATTCCAAGAAGTTTTTTGCAAAAAGGCGATTCAATCCTTGTTGGCAAAAAAGAAAAGAGAAAAGTAACAATTGGATTGGCAGACTATCAAAAAATTGAAATCCTACATGGTTTAAAAGCCAACGAAATGATTTACAAACCCAAAGAATGAACACCAAACTAATTCTAAATATCGCCATTCATCTATTACAAGCACGTCTAAAACAAACTTTTGTTGCTGCTGCTGGTGTAACGTTTAGCATTGCAATGTTTATAGCACTAATTAGTTTTATGAATGGTTTAAATGATTTATTAGACGGATTAATGCTTAATAAAACACCTCACGTAGCATTGTATAATGAGGTAAAGCCATCTCTAAACCAACCCATTTTGATTTCTGAAAAATACAAAAATCACACCCATTTTATCAGTTCTGTAAAACCTAAAGACCGAGGAAAATCTATTTACAACAGCAAAAAAATCATTCGAGATTTAAAACTAGATAAACGGATTATAGATGTAGCTGCCAAAATAAATACACCTGTTTTTTTTAATTCTGGGACTATTGAAATTGCTGGAATTATCAACGGAATAGAAATTGACGCAGAGGAAAAGTTATTCAAAATTTCAGACAATATTATAGAGGGCAATGTGGCTGATTTGGCTCAAAGAAATAGCATTATTATAGGTAAAGGATTAGCAGACAAAATGTTGCTTTCAAAAGGAGATAATATTAGTGTTACTTCTTCAAAAGGCAATTTGTCTTTGCTAAAAATAGTTGGGATTTCGCAGATTGGCATTGTGGAAATAGACAACACATTTAGCTATACTACGCTAGAAACGGCTCAAAAACTTTTAAACAAGCCCGTAAATTACATCACAAATATTCAAATAAAATTGTTTGACATGGAGTCAGCTCCAGCAGTTTCCAAAGAATTTCATGAAAAATACAATACAGACACCATTGATTATCAAACAGCTAATGCACAGTTTGAAACAGGTAGTTCTGTCAGAACCATTATTTCCTATGCCGTTGGTTTGGTATTGTTACTTGTTGCAGGCTTTGGGATATACAACATCTTAAATATGATGATTTACGAAAAAATGGATACCATTGCTATTCTCAAAGCAACAGGGTTTTCTGGCAGTGATGTAAAATGGATTTTTATATCATTATCTTTAATCATTGGCTTTGCTGGAGGACTTTTCGGGCTTTTGTTTGGCTATTTATTCTCCCTTGGTATAAGTTATATTCCGTTCAAAACCCCCTCTTTGCCAACAATAAAAACCTATCCTATTTCTTTCGATTTTATTTATTATGTAATCAGTATGATTTTTGCACTTTTTACTACTACAATTGCAGGTTTTTTTCCAGCAATGAAAGCCAGTAAAGTTGATCCAGTAGAAATCATAAGAGGAAAGTAACTATGGAAAACAAAGCAAAAACCAAAATTTTAGAAACCATAAACATCTCAAAAACATTTCATGATACCATGGATGTGAAAGTTTTGTCAGACATAAATTTCTCAATAAACAGAGGAGAGTTTGTTTCTATTATAGGAAAATCAGGATGTGGGAAATCTACTTTGTTGTATATTTTATCTACTATGGACACCGCTTTTGATGGAGATTTAATATTAGATTCTGTGTCTATGAAAAACAAAGCCGATGCTGAATTAGCTATTGTAAGAAATGAAAAAATTGGGTTTGTGTTTCAATTTCATCATTTGTTAAATGAATTTTCTGTTTTACAAAACGTAATGTTACCTGGTTTAAAACTTTCAAAATTATCCTCAAAGGAGATAGAAACCAAAGCGTATGAAAAACTTAAAGTATTAGGAATTGAAGACAAAGCACTAAATATTCCAAACCAATTGTCTGGTGGAGAAAAGCAACGAGTGGCCATTGCTAGGGCCCTAATCAACGATCCATTAATCATAATGGGCGATGAGCCAACAGGGAATTTAGATAAAAAAACTCAGAAATTATTTATGAAGTGTTCAAAGAACTCGCAGAAGTTTACAATCAATCGCTCTTGATTGTAACCCATGACAACGATTTTGCCAACAGAACCCATCGAATAATAGAAATGGAGGATGGAAAAATCATTAAAATATGAATATTACAACTATTAAAAATAGTTCTATAACACAAAACTTTCATTGCTTGCAGAACTTTGTACCTAACAATTATAAACAATAAGTAAATGAAAAAATTATTACAATTGGGTATATGCCTAGTTTTTACAATTGCATTAAAAGCACAAACAGAGGAGAAAAAATGGAATATTGGTGTGCATGGTGGAATTACTCAATACAACGGAGATTTAGGTAATGACTGGTATGAAACTGGAAATACCATGTATGGTTTTGGGGGTTTATCCGTTTCTAGATTCTTAGGTAAGTTTTTCGATGCCAATGTATTATTATCTAAAGGCAAAATTGGGTATAATAATGGAACAACTACTGGGTTTACTGGGTTTAAAACAGATTTTAATGCTGCTACTTTAAACTTACGTTTCAATGTTCTTGCAGAAAAATATATCATAAGACCATATGTTTTTGCTGGAGTTGGTGCGGTATTGTTTGACAATAAATTAAACTTTAATAAAGAGAATTATGATTACATTTTGCCATCATCTGGTGCAGGCATTCACATAAAAATAACACCAGAAATCATGTTTAATTTGCAGGAAACATTTATGTTTTCTAACAAAGACAGAAGAGATGGCGTTGATAATGCCAAAGATGATTTTAAGAAAAAGGATTTTTATTTAACCCATATGATAGGATTTACTTTTAATATTGGTAATTCTAAAGATAAAGATCATGATAAAGTCTCGGATAAAAAAGACAATTGCCCTGATACACCATCAGATGTAAAAGTAAACAAAATGGGTTGCCCATTAGATAAAGATGGCGATGGAGTTGCTGATTATCTAGACAATTGCCTTGATGTTGCTGGATCTAAATCACTAAATGGCTGTCCTGACCAAGATTATGATGGAATTGCAGATGTAAATGACCGCTGCCCTGAACAAGCAGGAATAGCACAGTTAGGTGGCTGCCCAGATGCAGATGCAGATGGTGTAATAGACCTAGATGATGTATGCCCAAATACCAAACTAGGTACTAAAGTTGACACAAAAGGGTGTTCTGTAGACACTGATAATGATGGAGTTGCTGATGACATAGACCGTTGCGTTACAACTGCTGGACCAAAAAACTTAAATGGTTGTCCAGACTCAGATGAAGATGGCATTGCTGACATTGATGATAGATGTCCTAACACAAAAGGTACTTTAGAAAATAAGGGTTGTCTAGAAATTACAAGTACAGATATTGCAAGAATAACCTTTATAGGAAGTAAAATCTTCTTTGAAAATAATTCTGATACCTTAAAAGTAGCCTCATTATCCCAACTTGATGAATTATCTACAATATTAAACCGCTATGAAGCTACTAGTTTAACTATAGAGGGCCACACTGACAGTGAGGGTGTTGATGATTTTAATATGACATTATCTCAAAAACGTTCTGATACAGTAAAACAGTATTTGATAGGTAAGGGTATTTCTGAATCTAGATTAACTGGAATAGGATATGGAGAAACAAAACCTGTAGCTGACAACAAAACAGCATTAGGAAAAGCCAAAAACAGAAGAGTAGAATTGAAAACGAATTATTAATTAAACGTTTTATTGGGTTCGATTGAGTGGCTGTCAAGAAATTGACAGTCATTCTTTTTTTTATTCATAAATCTAAAACAAAGTGTTAAGCATTACATGTATACCAATTATACAAATTTTATGAAATATATGAATATTACAACTTTAACAAAGAGTAATATAACAACTCATAGACAACATTTTATAACCTTTATTAAAACAATAATAATAAAAAATTTAAATGAAAATTTCAATAACACTCCTGGTTTTTTATCTGCTATCAATTTGTTCTTGTAAAGATTCTTATGCTAATGAAGAAAAAAAAGAAGCAACTGATTCTTTGGCTATAGAAAATGATTTTATGCTTTGTAAGAGCAAAACAAGCAAGATGCTGGAAAAGGTAATAATGAACGGAGATTTTGATTATGATTTTGCAAATATGATGATTATTCACCACCAAATGGCTATAGATATGAGCATTGCAGAACTTGAAAAAGGTAGTGACAAAACCATTAAGACTATGGCTAACAAAATTATTGTGGCTCAAGAAACAGAAATAAAACTTTTGCAACAATTTGTTGAAAATTATAAAATATCAGTAGCTAATAATAAAACTTCTAAGAGTTATAAAATTGCTTCTGAAATGAAAATAATGATAAAAAACATAGATAAAATAAAAATGACTAAAAATAACGATAAAGATTATGTTTCTATGATGATTACTCATCATAAAAGTGCGGTTGCAATGGCAAAAAATCAAGTGAAATATGGCTCACAGCAAATCCTAATAGAACTGTCAAAAAATATTATTGATGTCCAAACTTACGAAATTTCATTTTTCAAAAAATGGCAATCCTATAATAACAAAAAATTATGTTAGAAGTCAAAAAAGAAGGAATTGTTTTAAATAAAACAGACCATGGATTTGAGATTGAAGGCGTATTAAATCCAGCTGTAATTGATTATGAAGACTGTATTCATATGTTTTATAGAGCCGTAGCAAAGGGAAATTATTCAAGCATTGGCTACTGTAAATTAAAAACCCCATTAGAAGTTACAGAAAGATTTGATGTACCCATTATCTTTTCTCAATTCGATTACGAAGAGCATGGAGTTGAAGACGGAAGAATTGTTAAAATAGAAGACACATTTTATCTTTCCTATTGTGCCTATGATGGCGTAAACGCATTGGGGGCACTTGCCACATCTACAGATTTAGTTAATTGGACAAAAAGAGGGGTTATAGTTCCACAAATAATGTTTGAGGAATTTAAACGATTGGCTGAGACAAAAGGAATCATAAATGAAAAATACTTACGATACAATGAGCACGAAAGAATCCAAGAAAAAAATGGAAAAAAAGTACTCGTTTGGGATAAAAATGTGATCTTTTTTCCAAGAAGAATTAATGGGAAATTGCATTTTCTACATAGAATAAAACCAGATATTCAATTGGTTTGTATCAATGACTTAAACGAGTTAACTTTAGAATTTTGGCAAAATTATTTATTGCATTTTAATGACAATATTGTGCTATCTCCAAAACAAAAACATGAAATTAGTTATATCGGTGGTGGCTGCCCTCCAATAGAAACTGCTCATGGCTGGTTACTTATATATCATGGTGTAAGTGATACTATAAACGGCTATGTTTATTGTGCGTGTGCCGCCTTGTTAGATTTAGAAAATCCTGTAATTGAGTTGGCAAGATTGCCTTACCCACTTTTTAAACCTGAACTTAGTTGGGAATTAAAAGGAGAAGTAAACAACGTTTGTTTTCCAACAGGAACCGTTGTTATTGGCAACAAATTATACATTTATTATGGAGCCGCAGACGAGCGAATTGCTTGTGCATCAATGGATATAAACGAACTCTTATCAGAATTAATGCTTAATTTAAAATAAAATGCAAACGAAAACAGTTATAGAAAACAATCCTATTTTTTCAAGTAGAAAACCAATAAATAGAAGTTCTACTTCTGATTTTATTCAAAATCAAAGTATTTTACCTGAAATTTTGTTTATTACATCCTATCCGCCAAGAGAATGTGGCATTGCAACTTATTCGCAAGATTTAATAGAAGCATTAAATAACAAATTTAAAAAATCATTCAATATTAAAATTTGTGCCCTAATTCACCAAAACGATACGTATGCATTTCCATCAAATGTAGGCTATGTTTTAGAAACAGACAGCAAAAATTCATATTTGGATTTGGCCAAAAAACTAAACCAAAATAATAATATTTCAATGGTTCTAATCCAACATGAGTTTGGATTATTCAAAACTAATGAAGATGATTTTATTGAGTTTCTGAAATCATTGAATAAACCAATAATTGTTGTTTTTCATACGGTTTTACCAAATCCTGATCGTTTGTTAAAAGAAAACGTACAGAAAATAGATAAAATAGTAGAATCTGTCATTGTCATGACACAATCATCCGCAAAATTATTAGTGAATGATTATGCAATTGCAAATGAAAAAATTTCAGTCATTCCTCACGGAACTCATTTGGTAGAACATACCAATAAAGATGTTTTAAAAGAAAAATACAACTTTTCTGGTAGGAAAATAATATCCACATTTGGACTTTTAAGTTCTGGAAAATGCATAGAAACCTCTATAAATGCCCTTTGTGAAATTGTAAAAAAACATCCAGAAGTATTGTTTTTGGTCATTGGCAAAACACATCCAAACGTTATAAAATCTGAAGGAGAAAAATACAGAGATAATCTTGAAGCAAGAATTACAGCTTTACAATTGAATGATTATGTAAAGTTTGTGAATCAATATCTACCATTAAATGAATTGCTAGAATATCTACAACTAACAGATATATATTTATTCACTTCCAAAGACAGAAACCAAGCAGTTTCTGGAACTTTTTCATATGCTATAAGTTGTGGTTGCCCAATCATCTCCACTCCTATCCCGCATGCTGTAGAGGTTTTAGAAAACGGAACCGGTATAATTATAGATTTCGAAAACCCTAAACAATTGGCAGAACAAGTAAATATTTTACTTGAAAACGAGCAACTTAGAGCTGAAATCTCTTCTAACGGAATCCACAAACTTGCACCAACTGCCTGGGAGAATTCTGCCATTGCGCATGCTTTAATATTTGAAAAAATTAGTGCCGCAAAAATAGAATTGCATTATAAAATACCATCCATAAATCTCAATCATTTCAAAAATCTAACCACAAAGTTTGGCATGATTCAGTTTTCTGTAATCAATCAACCAGACATAAATTCAGGGTATACTTTAGATGACAATGCAAGAGCTTTAGTAGCTATATGCCAACATTATGCATTGACTGGAGCTGCTGCTGATTTAGAATATATTCATCTCTATTTTAAATTCATTAAGTTTTGTTTACAACCTGCGGGTTACTTTTTAAATTATGTAGATGACAATAAAAATTTTACAAAACAAAATTCTGAAAACCTTGCGGATTCTAATGGTAGAGCCATTTGGGCATTGGGCTACATGATTTCTATTTCACATTTATTACCAGAAGAATTAACAGAAAATGCAAAAAAAACATATCAATTATCCTTGCTAAATGTGTATAAAATTCACTCGCCAAGAGCTATGGCATTTATAATAAAAGGAATTTATTATGGCAATACCAAATATAGTTCTGCAGAAAATATTCTAATCTTAAAGCATTTGGCAGATAAACTGGTGCAAATGTACAAACATGAAACAGACCAAAACTGGCATTGGTTTGAGAGTTATCTGACCTATGGAAATAGTATTTTACCAGAAGCAATGCTGTGCGCTCATTTAGCTACTGATACGCTCATTTATAAAGAAATTGCAAAAACTTCTTTTGATTTTTTATTGTCAAAAATTTTTAACAAAAAAACTATAAATGTCATTTCTAACAAAGGTTGGCTTCATAATAATAGACCCTATGAGGCTAAAGTGGGCGGAGAACAACCTATAGATGTGGTATACACAATTTTAGCTCTAAATAAATTTTACGAAACTTTTGATCAAGAAGAATATTTAGAGAAAATAGAAATAGCATTTGATTGGTTTTTGGGTAAAAATCATTTGCAAAAAATAATTTACAATCCTTGCACTGGTGGTTGTTATGATGGTTTAGAAGACACTTATATAAACCTTAATCAAGGAGCAGAATCTACGGTTAGTTATTTAATGGCAAGATTAACAATAGAAAAGTACCTAAAAAAAGTAAATAAAGCAGTAATTATCAATTAACAGAGTTTAGAATTTTTAATCTGGCTTACAATTATGAAATACATGTAACAACTTTTATATCTAAGGTTTTATAACATAAGATTATTTGCATTTACTCAATTACTAATTTTATAAAACTAGGAAACTTGCAACATATCCAAATAGTTATACAACATAATAGTAGCAACTATAAACCAAATTTGTAATAGAAAAATTAATCAACCTTTAAAAAAAAAATAAGATGAGAACAAATGAAAGTTTACAGAAAGATGTACAAGATGCCATAAAATGGGAACCCTTGTTAAATAGTGCAGAAATTGGAGTTACTGTTAAAGATGGGGTGGTAACCTTATTAGGTACCGTTGATAGTTATACCAAAAAACTAGAAGCAGAACATGCTGCCAAAATGGTTACGGGCGTAAAAGCAGTTGTAGAAAAAATTGAAATTAAATACGGTGATATTGGCAAAAAAACTGATGAAAATATTGCCAAAGAAATAATTAATGCATACAAGTGGAATTGGTCTGTTCCAGATGATAATATAAAAGTTAAAGTCGAAAAAGGTCTAGTAACTATTGAAGGAAACGTTGCTTGGAACTACCAAAAAGAAGCAGCTTCAAAGGCAATAAGAAATCTTTTAGGGGTTATTGGAATAATAAATAACATAGTTATCAATTCTGAAAGTAATGATAAAATAGAGAAATCTGCCATAGAAAATGCATTAGCAAGAAATTGGTCTATTGATGATGAATACATTGATGTAGAAGTATCAACAAACGAAGTTACGCTATCTGGTACAGTACGCTCTTATTATGAAAAAGAAGAAGCTGAACGCATTGCTTGGAATGCACCAGGAGTACAATCAGTAAACAACGAGTTGTCTTTATACAATGAACTGTAAATTTTAACTCAAAAATTTCTCATTTTCCTATTCTCTAAACTTGAAAACTATGATTCCAAAAATAGGAATGTCAGAAATTCATCTGAAACGAAGTATAGATTTATTGTCAATTATTTTGTCAGACGAAATGACGCTATACATCAAAACCAGAAAATTTCATTGGAATGTTGCTGGAGATAGTTTTATGGAATTACATAAACTATTTGAAACACAATATACTGAATTAGAGCTTATTATAGATGAAGTTGCTGAAAGAATTAACAAACTTGGAGGCAAGACCATTGGGACTATGAAAGAGTTTTCACTATTGTCTAGAATTGTTGAACATCCAAACAAATACCTTATTGAAAGCGCTGTTTTATTAGAACTTTTATCAGATCACGAAATGATAATTTGTGAGCTTCGTAAAGATATAAATGTATGTGCAAACGAATGTAATGATGTAGGAAGTGCCGATTTACTTACAGGAATTTTACAACAACACGAGTCAATAGCTTGGATACTTAGACGATATTTAAGTTAACTATTTTGGGCGAGCCCTTGTCTAAAAAGACGAGGTAGGGCTGTATGTTCACACTTTTTTTATCAAGGCAACTAAAATGCCTTGATAAAAAGTGTTCTGCTACAATCCAATTATTAAAAAATAAATTAAAGGCAAACAATTAAAAAAAAAACATGTACTACTACGAAAATTATTATTGGGGTATGAATATTATTTGGTGGGCTTTGTGGACAATTCTATTGATTTGGATTTTTGCCATTCCTTATGATATTCCAGGTCAAAGAAACAAAAAAGATTCCGCTTTAGATATATTACAAAAGAGATATTTAAATGGAAGCATTACAGAATTTGAATACAATGACAAGAAAAGAAACTTGGAAGCACAGCTCAAAAAATAATTTAAATTCCTGCAAGGTCATTTTTAGACTTGCAGGAATATAATCTCCAAACATAAAAATAAACCTTGGAATTTTAGTCGTCACAAAAAGAAAATTAAATGATCTAAAAGTATGAAATCAAAAGAAAAATTTCCTAAAACATCTAATGAAAGATTAAAAAAAGATGGGTTTCCAAAATATTCGGATAGCAAAGATGTCTACAACACCTTCAAGGATGAATTTTATACAGACAATGAAAATATCACAAAGAAAAAAGACAGCATTAAATTTGATAAAAACTCAACCTGGGACGAAATAAACACCAATCAAAACTATTCAGAAAATGACCTAGATGTACCAGGTTCTGAACTTGATGACGACCAAGAAAATATAGGTAGTGAAGATGAAGAAAACAATTACTACAGTTTAGGCGGTGACAATCATAATGATTTAGAAGAGGATAAATAATGAAAGTAGCTGTATTTGGAACACAATTTTACGAACGCGAATACCTTAATCTATATAATGTAGATAAAAAGCACGAATTTATTTTTTTTGAAGAAAATTTACATGAAGAAACTACCCATTTGGCAAAAGGTTTTCTTGCTGTTTGTGTTTTTGTAACTGATAAAATTGATAAAAACTGTATAGATAAATTAGCAAAATTAGATGTAAAACTCATCGTTTTACGAAGCGCAGGGTATAATAATGTAGATATAGAATCAGCTAAATCAAACAATATCAAAGTTTTAAGAGTACCAGCATACTCGCCACAAGCTGTTGCAGAGCATGCAGTAGCATTGATTTTAACTTTAAACCGAAGAATGCATAAAGCCTACAATCAGGTACGTGAAAATAATTTTTCTTTACAAAATTTAATGGGTTTCAATCTATACGGAAAAACAATTGGAGTTGTAGGAACGGGAAAAATTGGACGTGCATTTTGTAATATAATGCTTGGTTTTGGATGTAAAATCATTGCATATGACATAAAAGAAAACGAACAAATGAAAGAAAAAGGTATTCTTTTCAAAACGTTGGACGAGCTCATTACAGAATCAGATATTATATCCATTCATTGCCCTTCTACCCAAGAAACTAATCATTTATTTAATAAAAAAACATTTGATAAAATAAAAAAAGGAGCAATGATTATAAACACCAGTCGTGGAGCTATTATAAATACCAATGACGCAATAAGTGCTTTAAAATTGGGCCAAATTGGCTATTTAGGAATAGATGTTTATGAAAATGAAGGTGATTTATTTTTTAAAGATCATTCTCAAGCTATTGTTCAAGATGATGTTTTTGAAAGACTTTTGTCATTTCATAATGTTTTAATCACTCCGCACCAAGCCTTTTATACTCAAGAAGCCGTAACAGAGATTGCAAAAATAACCATAAAAAACCTAACTGATTTTGAAGATGGTTTGGTACTGGATAATGAAGTCAAATAAGATAATGTTGCAGAATGAAAGAATTTAGGATTTTAAACAAATAAACTTTTAAATAAAAAAAATGATACGTACAGCCAAAGCCCATTGGGAAGGAAATCTTAAAGAAGGAAAAGGAACATTAACTACTCAAAGTGGTGTTCTAGAAAGCACAAATTACAGTTTCAAAACACGTTTTGAAGAGGGTATAAAAGGCACAAATCCAGAGGAATTATTGGCTGCAGCACATGCAGGTTGTTTTACAATGGCAGTTTCATCTATGCTAAATGCCAAAGACCTAAAAGCAAATAAACTAGATACCCTTGCCAGTTTGACAATAGAAGGATTGAAAATTACAGGGATACATTTAAATATAACAGCGGCTGTACCAGGAATAAATGCTGCAGAATTTGAAACAATTACAAAAGATGCTGAAAAAAACTGTTTAATATCTAAAATTTTAAACATACCAATAACATCTGAAGCTCACTTTGAAATCTAAAATTAACAATTATGTCTACTATAGAAAATTTAAACAAAGAAGAAGGAATTATAAAATTGAAAAAAATTGTTGAAGATATAAAGTTTTGTTTTTTTCAAACCAATACAAAGCATGATACCATAAACCCTTCTACAATTATGACGGCTCAAACCGTAGATGAAGATGGCAATATTTGGTTTTTTAGCGGTATTGATAGCGAAAGAAATAGCGAAATCAAAACAAATAAAAAAGTACAATTGTATTTTTCTAGTCCTGAAAAAAACTCCTATTTATCTGTAAATGCACATGCAAGCATTGTTTTAGATAAAAGTAAAATTTCAGAATTGTGGAACCCACTATTAAAAATTTGGTTCAAAGATGGCATAGAGGATAACAACATTTCACTTATAAAAGTAGCCACAAAAACAGCCAACTATTGGGACAGTGAAAACGGAAAAATGATCAGTTTTTTTAAAATGATTTCCGCAGTTATAAGAGGAAATGATACTATAGATTCAAAACAAGGGAAAATAAATTTATAAAAAATGAAAATATTAATTGTTCTAACATCGCACGATAAATTAGGAAACACAAACGAAAAAACAGGTTTTTGGATAGAAGAATTTGCCACACCTTACTACATATTCAAAGATGCTGGAGTAGAAATGGTTTTAGCTTCTCCAAAAGGCGGACAACCTCCCATAGATCCAAAAAGCGATACCCCAGAAAACCAAACGGAAGCAACAATTAGATATAAAAAAGATGAAAAGTTATTGAAATTAATGGCTGAGACTAAAAGTTTAAAAGATGTTTCTGCCCAAAATTTTGATGCTATTTTTTACCCTGGAGGTCATGGTCCTTTATGGGATTTAGCCACAGATAAAAATTCTATAAAACTAATAGAAGATTTTTGGGATGAAAAAAAACCAGTTGCTACTGTATGTCATTCTCCATCAGTTTTGCTAAATGTAAAAGATGAAGATGGTGTTTTTTTGGTTAAAGGAAAAAAGGTCACAGGTTTTTCTAATACAGAAGAGATAGCAGTAAAACTAGATAATATTGTTCCTTTTTTACTTGAAGATGAATTAAAAAAGAAAGGTGGTATTTACTCTAAAACAGAAGATTGGTCTAGTCATGTGGTAATGGATGGATTACTAATCACTGGGCAAAACCCTGCCTCATCTAGAGCCGTAGCCAAAGAGTTGTTAAAAGTTCTAAAAAAATAAACTTGTACTTGTGGATTACAAAGATTACTACAAAATACTAGAAATCGATAAAAAAGCCACACCCGCAGAAGTGAAAAAGGCATACAGAACTTTAGCAAAAAAAAATCATCCTGATAAAAACATAGGTAATAAAAAAGCAGAAGACCTTTTTAAATCTATTAATGAGGCGAACGAAATTTTGGGAAATCCTGAGAAACGCAAACAATATGACGAGCTAGGCAAAAATTGGCAACAAAATCCACAACAGCAATACCAACAAAGAAATCCCAATCATCAAGACCGTAAAGGAAATCAAGGTTTTGATGGCAGCAATAAAGAAGAGGATTTTTTAGATTTTTTTAAGCAGTTTTTTGAACAACAAAGAAGTAGTAAAAGACAAGAGAGTCAAGCCAAAAAAGGAGATGATTATGAAACCGAGTTAGAAATTTCACTCCAAGAAGCTTATTCTGGAACTAGTAGAATTATTCATTTAGAAAATGAAAAATTAAGAATCACTACAAAACCAGGTTCTTACAATGACCAGCGGCTACGTATAAAAAACAAAGGCGGTAAAGGAGGTTCAGAAGGTCATAATGGCGATTTATTTGTTAAAATTAGAGTGGCAGATAATGCTAAAATTTTTCGAAAAGGAGAT
>JAYVIQ010000113.1:0-2610 GCA_043770215.1 Cytophagales bacterium
GCTCCATTGGTGCACAAAGATTGGGAACATTTAATAAACAACGCTATTCCTATTCTAATATTGGTTAGTTTTTTGTTTTATTTCCATAAAAGTAAAGCAGTAGAATTGTTTTTAGCCATGTATTTTATAAGCGGTATATGGCTTTGGATTATTGGTAGACCCGTGTATCACATAGGAGCAAGTGGGTTGGTATATGCTTTGGCTGCTTTTCATATTGCTTATGGTTTTGTGGTAAGAAATCCACCCATGTTGGCAATCGGTTTTTTGGTTATTCTATTTTATGGTTCTATGATTTGGTTTGTATTGCCTTTAGTAGAAGATATGTCTTGGGAAGCACACCTTTGCGGAGCAGTTTGTGGAGTACTTTTAGCAATTTATTTTGGAAACGAGTATAAGAGAAAAACAGTACAGGTTTCAGGAAGTATGCACTTTTCTCATGATAAAAGATATGCTGAATCAGTAGAATATGTATACTGGTATAAGAAAAAAGAGCTATAGAATCATCTAAAGTAATGTTTTTTCAATAAAAGATTTTTTGTCAGTCCTTTTGTCAAAATGGCACAAAGTAAAGGTTTTCTACTCATTGGCACATCGTTGGATATAGGTTGAGTATATACGTCAATACATCTAAAACAAACAAAATAAAAAAAAACAATGTCAGTTAGTATCAAACCTTTGGCAGATAGAGTTCTAGTAGAGCCTGCTGCTGCAGAACAAAAAACAGCTTCTGGATTATTTATTCCGGATTCAGCACAAGAAAAACCGCAAAAAGGAATTGTTATTGCGGCTGGTCCAGGCAAAAAAGATGAGCCAACAACTGTTAAAGTTGGTGATTCTGTACTTTATGGTAAATATTCTGGTACAGAATTGGTGCACGAAGGAAAAACTTTCTTAATCATGAGAGAGTCAGATATTTTTGCAATAATTTAATTTTATTGTCACCTGTACTAATTTAAAAAAAACAAACATTTCAAAAAATCAAGTTAAAAATGGCAAAGCAAATTTTCTTCGATAGCGAAGCACGTGAAAAACTAAAAAGAGGAGTAGATACTTTAGCAAACGCTGTAAAAGTAACTTTGGGTCCAAAAGGAAAAAATGTAATCTTAGACCGTAAATTTGGTGCTCCTACAGTAACAAAAGATGGTGTATCTGTAGCCAAAGAAATTGAGCTTAAAGATCCTGTTGAAAACATGGGTGCTCAACTTGTAAAAGAAGTTGCCTCTAAAACTGCAGATGCAGCTGGAGATGGAACAACTACTGCTACAGTATTGGCACAAGCTATATACAACTTTGGTATTAAATACGTTGCTGCTGGTGCAAATCCAATGGACATTAAACGTGGTATAGACAAAGCGGTTATTAAGGTAGTAGAAAACCTTAAAAAACAAGCTCAGCCAATTAATAATTCATCTGAAATAGAGCAAGTGGCAACTATCTCTGCTAACAACGATAGCGAAGTAGGTAAAATGATTGCCAATGCTATGGAAAAAGTAGGTAAAGATGGCGTTATAACGGTAGAAGAAGCAAAAGGAACAGAAACTGAAGTGAAAACTGTAGAAGGTATGCAGTTTGATAGAGGGTATTTGTCGCCTTATTTTGTGACTAATACAGAGAAAATGGAAGCTAACTTAGAGAATCCATACATCTTGATTTATGATAAAAAAATCTCTAACATGAAAGACTTGTTGCCAGTTTTGGAACAAGTAGCTCAGACTGGAAAAGCATTGTTAATTATTGCAGAAGATATTGATGGTGAGGCTCTTGCTACCTTAGTGGTAAACAAAATTAGAGGTGCTCTTAAAATTGCTGCTGTAAAAGCACCAGGTTTTGGAGACAGACGTAAAGCAATTTTAGAAGATATAGCAGTACTTACAAGTAGTTCTGTTGTTTCTGAAGAAAGAGGTTTTACTTTAGAAAGCACAACTATTGACATGCTTGGTAGAGCAGAAAAAGTAACTATAGACAAAGACAACACAATCATTGTAAATGGTGCCGGACAAGAATCTGAAATCAAAAGCAGAATAAATCAAATAAAAACGCAAATAGAATCTACTACGTCTGATTATGACAAAGAGAAATTACAAGAGCGTTTGGCAAAACTTTCTGGTGGTGTAGCAGTGTTGTACATAGGTGCAGCTACAGAAGTAGAAATGAAAGAAAAGAAAGATAGAGTAGATGATGCTTTGCATGCTACAAGAGCTGCTGTAGAAGAAGGTATAGTTGCTGGTGGCGGTACTGCTCTAATAAGAGCATTAGAAGCTTTAGAAGACCTAAAAGGAGATAACGAAGACCAAAATCATGGCATCGATATCATCAAAAAAGCAATTCAAGCACCTCTTAGAGCTATTGTAGAAAATACAGGGGCTGAGCCATCTGTGGTTGTACAACGCGTAAAAGAAGGTAAAGGAGATTTTGGATACAACGCTAGAACAGATGTATACGAAAACTTAATTGCTACAGGAGTTATAGACCCAGTAAAAGTAACTCGTTTGGCATTAGAAAATGCTTCTTCTATCTCTGCATTGTTATTAACAACAGAGTGTGTAGTAGCTGATATTCCAGAAAAAGAAGATCATTCTCATGCTGGTGGTATGCCAGGTGGTATGGGTG
>JAYVIQ010000114.1:0-27136 GCA_043770215.1 Cytophagales bacterium
GGAAGAGGCTCAGCCGCTGGCTCTGTAGTAGCTTACTGCACAGGCATTACCAATATAGATCCTTTAAAATACAATTTACTTTTTGAGCGTTTTTTAAATCCAGAAAGGGTTTCTATGCCAGATATAGATATAGATTTTGATGATGAAGGCAGGGCAAGTGTAATCCAATATGTCATAGAAAAATACGGAGCCAACCAAGTAGCTCAAATTATAACTTATGGGTCAATGGCTGCAAAATCTTCTATTAGAGATACAGCTAGAGCATTAGAACTACCTTTAAGTGAGTCAGATATAATGGCTAAATTAGTACCAGATATTTCTTTAAGTAAAATATTTAAACTATCAGACAAAGAACTTGCTATTAAACTAAAAAATAGCTCAGACGAAATTCTAAAAGCCAAAGAGTTAATAGAAATATCCAAAGGAACAAACCTAAAGGCTCAAACCCTAAACCAAGCTCGGATTTTAGAAGGCTCTGTTAGAAATACAGGCACTCATGCTTGCGGTGTAATTATTACACCAGATGACATAACAAATTTTGTACCCATTGCTTTGGTAAAAGATTCTACCATGTTTTGTACTCAATTTGACAATAATGTTGTAGAAAGTGCGGGTTTACTAAAAATGGACTTTTTAGGACTTAAAACGCTGACTCTAATCAAAGATGCTTGCGTAATTGTAAAAGAAAAACATGGGGTAGATTTAGATCCTGAAGAGTTTCCAATAGATGATCCATTGACTTATGAATTGTTTCAAAGAGGCGATACAGTAGGTATTTTTCAATATGAAAGTGCAGGTATGCAAAAGCACATGAGGCATTTAAAACCTACCGTTTTTGCAGATTTAATTGCTATGAATGCTTTATATAGACCAGGTCCAATTGCTTATATACCAAATTTTATTAAACGTAAACATGGCGAAGAAGACATAGTTTATGACATTCCTGAAATGGAGGAATACCTAGCAGAAACATATGGTATAACAGTCTATCAAGAACAAGTAATGCTACTATCCCAAAGCTTAGCAGGATTTACAAAAGGCGAGGCAGATACTTTGCGTAAAGCAATGGGAAAGAAAATCAAGGAAGTTTTGGATAAAATGAAGCCAAAATTTATTGAACAAGCAATGGCAAAAGGTCACCCAGAAAAAGCCTTGGAAAAAGTATGGAAAGACTGGGAAGCATTTGCGGAATACGCGTTTAATAAATCGCACTCCACTTGTTATGCTTGGGTTGCTTACCAAACTGCTTATCTAAAAGCTCATTACCCTGCTGAGTATATGGCATCTGTATTGAGCAATAATATGAATGAAATTTCTCAGGTTACTTTTTTTATGGAAGAATGCAAACGCATGGGAATAAAAGTATTAGGGCCTGATGTAAACGAATCTAAATCAAAGTTTACCGTAAACAAAGATGGTGCAATACGTTTTGGGTTAGCTGCCATAAAAGGAGCAGGAAAAGGAGCCGTTGAAGAAATAATCATAGAAAGATTAAAATCTGGAGAATACGTAGATTTCTTTGAATTTGCAGAGCGTTTGAGCAGCAAATCTGTGAACAAAAAAACGTATGAAGTCTTGGCTCAATCTGGTGGTTTTGATGGGTTTGAAGGCTATCACAGACGTCAATACTTAGATTCAACAGAAGGATTGTCTTTGATAGAAAGTGCACTAAAATACGCTAGCAAAAAACAGGCAGATACAAATAGCAACCAACAATCTCTTTTTGGGTCTAGTGAAATCTATGCCAGCACAAAGCCAAAAGCACCAGATTGTGAGCCTTTTAGCGATTTAGAACAACTAAATTTAGAAAAAGAAGTTGTAGGATTATTTATTTCTGGACATCCGCTAGATCAGTTTAGACTAGAACTTGAGTTTTTTTGTACTTGTGGCATAGCCAATACAAAAGAATTTAAAAACAAAGATATATCTATTGGCGGAATGGTAACCGCAGTAAAAGAAGGAACAACTAAAAACGGAAAACCCTACGGAGTACTTACTATTCAAGATTTTACCGGTACAATAGAATTATTTCTTATGGGCGAGCAATTGCTTAACAACAAGTCCTATTTTCAAAACGGATTGTATGTTTTTATTAAAGGAAAAGTTGAATTAGATTACCGTAAAGCTAAGGAAATCAAAGAGAATAGTAGTATAATTCCTACAGATGAAGATTTTGGTTTTAAAGCAATTTCTTTCTCATTGCTTTCAGAACTTCGTGAAAAAAACTGTAAAAGCATAGACATCTCTTTAGATTTAGAAGATCTTAACGAAAAACTTATCCATGAAATTGTTACCCTTTTTGAAGATAATCCGGGCAAGTGTGGACTAAATTTTACTGTTAAATCCACAAAAAATAATCTTTCTCTAAACATGATGTCCAGAAAATATAGAGTTAGCTCAGAAAATAATTTCTTTAAATCATTGGATGAAATAAGTGAGTTAAGTTACAAAATAAGTGTTTAACCTTTTTTTACATTCGTCAGCGAACTAAAAAAGAGAATCCAATTAATTTTGTTTGATGATTTAAGAGAGAAATGAATAGTACATCAAAAACAAAAAAAGTATTGCTGGGTATAAAACCTTGAATTTGTAAAGTTCTCATAATTAACTTTTAAACAATACTTGCTTTAAACATAAGATTTTTTAAAATATTTTACATTCATTATCAATGTTTTAGGAATATTTCATTATTTTTGCATTCCTTTTGAGTAAAAGGATTTGCTCCTTGCAAATAAATTCTAATTAAACCTTTGAGTGGTAGGCAACTAACTCGCAGTCTAATGGCTGGTAAAACAACAATAAGCAGTAACACAGGTATTGAAGATTTTGATTGGTCTGGATCAGGTAGAGGTTTTAGCTCTGGATACAGCAAAGCGGATAGAGATGTTCTAGAAGCAGAAATCATTGGTACTTTAAATCAAATCAACGAAAGAGAACTTATCATGGGTACTATCGTTGGTATGACAGACAAAGATGTTATTATTAACATCGGTTTTAAATCAGATGGTCTTGTGGCTAAATCTGAATTTAGAGACACTGAAGAAGTAAAAATTGGTGATGTAGTAGAAATCTATATCGAAAGCCAAGAAGACGGTAACGGACAATTGATTCTTTCTAGAAAGAAAGCTAAAATTGTAAAAGCATGGGACAACATCACTAAAATTCATGAAAATGACGAAATCATAGAAGGTTTTGTTAAAAGAAGAACTAAAGGTGGTTTAATTGTAGATGTTCACGGAATTGAGGCATTCTTACCAGGTTCACAAATAGATGTGAAACCAATCAGAGACTTTGATGTTTTTGTAGGTAAGAAAATGGAAGTTAAAGTTGTGAAAATCAACTATACTAACGACAACGTTGTAGTATCTCACAAAGTCTTGATTGAAAAAGATCTAGAAAAACAAAAAGTTGAGATCTTAAATAACCTTGAAAAAGGACAAGTATTAGAAGGTGTTATCAAAAACATGACTAATTTCGGTGTATTCATCGACTTAGGTGGTGTAGATGGTTTACTTCATATTACAGATATTTCTTGGGGTAGAATTAACCACCCAGAGGAAGTACTTAAATTAGACGAAAAAATCAATGTTGTAGTTCTTGACTTCGACGATGACAAAAAACGTATCTCTTTAGGTATGAAACAATTAACTCCTCATCCTTGGGAAGCTTTAGATGCAACTATTGCAGTTGGTTCTAAAGTTAAAGGTAAAATAGTAAACGTTGCAGACTACGGTGCATTCCTAGAGTTACACCCAGGTGTAGAAGGATTAATTCACGTAAGTGAAATGTCTTGGTCTCAGCACTTAAGAAATCCACAAGATTTCATGACTGCTGGTAGCGAAATGGAAGCCGTTGTATTAACTATTGACAGAGACGAAAGAAAAATGTCATTAGGAATTAAACAATTGACTGAAGATCCATGGACAAAAGGAAATATTTTAACTAAATATGCAATAGGTACTGAGCACTCAGGAATTGTTCGTAATCTAACTAACTTTGGATTGTTCTTAGAATTAGAAGAAGGTATAGATGGCTTACTACACGTAAGTGATTTAAGCTGGACTAAGAAAATCAAGCATCCATCTGAATTTGTAAAAGTTGATGAGCCTTTAGCAGTAAAAGTTTTAGAACTAGATATCGAAAACAGAAAACTAGCTTTAGGTCACAAACAATTAGAAGAAAATCCTTGGGATACTTTTGAAGATGTTTTTGCTTTGGGTAGCACGCACAGCGCAACCATCCTAAACAAAAATGACAAAGGAGCTACTATAGAATTGCAATATGGTATAGAAGGTTATGTACCTACAAAACATTTGACAAAAGAAGACGGATCTAATGCTAAAAATGGCGAAACGCTTGATTTTGTTGTGATTGAATTCTTAAAAGGCGAAAGAAAGATAACTCTTTCTCACTTAGCTACTTTCAATGAAAGCGAAGCGGCTGAAAAGCCAGCGGCGGCGGCTACGGGTACTGCTAAAAAAGGTGGTTCTAAAGGAACTGCTCCTAAAACTCAAAAACAAGAAGCTGAAAAATCTACTTTAGGTGATATTGATGCTTTGGCAGAAATGAGAAAACAAATGGAAGCAAATTCTAAGAAATAAAAATTGCTAACATATTCAAAAAAAACCTCCAATTTATGGAGGTTTTTTTTTGACTAAATATTTGATTTCCATCGGTATAACTTGCAATTTTTTTTACTTAAAAAATGAATCCTAACAGTTTTAAAACAACGTCACATTTATTCTACTCTTAAACTTATTTGACAAAAAAAATCTTTACATGTAAAGCTATGTATTATCACAAAAATTAAACTATTTTTATTTATGGACTTAAAAAAAATCAAACTTACTCTATTTTCTGTCATTGTATTGTTTTTACATACATTACAAGGGCAAGAGTACCAAAAAGGCATAGTTTATGCAAAAGTAAAAGAAAGTCAAAACATCTATTTCAACAATAGAAAAGAAAGAAGCACCATTAACCTAACCCAATTTTTGAATCTATATGAGATAAGCCCTCTAATAAGACATAGTTTTGCTAGAGCTAGTTCAGAGATTTCAGAGAGAGAAAAAGAAGTTAGAAAAATATACAAGCTTACTTTTTCAGAAAATATATCTGTAGACGAAAAAATAAACGAATTATTGGCAACAGGATTTTTTGAAATTGTAGAGCCCGCATACTCATTCGATATTCAGCTAGGGTACCAACCAAATGACTCATTGGCAGATTCATTGCTTACTGGCGGCGCTGGAATGAACCAGCTACAACTACATGACTTTTATAGTGCATTTGCAATTGAAAAAGGAGATACAAATGTAATAATAGGCATTGTAGATACAGGTATAAATTTTGATCAAGAAGATTCAAAAAAAACGTTGAAGTATAATTGGAAGGATCTTATTGATGGAATAAATAATGATGGGGATAAATATAATGGGTTTGAGTTAATAGATAATTTTAGAGGCTGGGATTTAGGAGATAATGACAATAACCCAACCTTTGGTCCTGGAGCAAGTCATGGTGCTGCTATGGCATCAATTACGTCAGCAACTCCAGACAATAATTTGGGTATGGTGGGCACGGGCTTCAATTGTAGTTATAAGCCCTATAAAGTATCTGCAAACGCTAGTCCAAACAACCTTACAAAAGGATATGACGGAATGTATTTAGCTGCCTTAGAAGGCTCTAAAGTCATATTATGCAGTTGGGGAGCAACCAATGTTCTTCCAAAAATATTTGAAGAGCTAACCACTCATTTGGTGTTGGATTTAGATGCACTTATAATATCGGCTGCTGGAAACTCTGGCCAACAAACACCATTTTTTCCTGCTTCTTTTCCTTATGTTTTGTCTACATGTGCTCTAAAAATGGATTCTACGCTTCTTATTTCTGCATCTAACTATAATTATTATGTAGATTTAGCTGCCGCCGGTGAATATGTTAGAATGTCTAATGGCGCTAACTCAGGGTATAAAACGGATGTAGGAACATCTGCGTCTGCTGCTGTTGTAGCTGGTATGGCGGGACTAGTGAGATCCCATTTTCCAGAAATGTCTGCATTGCAAGCCAGGCAACAAATAAAAACAAGCGCATCTTATATTGACTCTATTGCTGGAAATAAACCCTACGCAGGCAAAATAGGAAAAATGATTCACCCTTTAAACTCTATTTCAAACAATTACTCACCAGGTCTTTTAGTCATAGACCAAACCATAAACAATGGTGTAAACGAGTTCAACAGACAAGGTGATGTTGTTTCCTTTGATTTAAAATTGTATAATGCATTAAGACCAAGTAAAGACATTAGCTTTACTTTAACGCCTATTTCAAATAATTTTTCATTTTTAAAATCTAATGGAACATTGCCTGATTTAGATACCAAAGATACTTTGTTTAGCTTAAATCAATCTATTCAACTTGGATTAAATAGTTCTAACAATGCAAAAGAAGAATATATTGCTAGAATAGATTACTTTGATGGAAAATCATATAAAGACCATGATTATATATTTTTTAGCTTGAAACCAACCAATGTTACTGCACTAAGTACCACTGAAAGCAATGATTGGGAAATTTACCCTACAAAAATAACAAACTTTATACATTTAGAAGGAAATTTTAAAGGTAACCTAGAAATGGAACTAATAAATGTAGAAGGAAATGTGGTATTTAAAACTACACATAACAATTCTAATCATTTGACTGTTATTTTACCTGATTCTATTGCTAATGGTTCTTATTTACTAAAGGTAAAAGATCAAGAAAAAATAAAAACTACTAAAATCATCAAACTATATTAATGTTAAAAGCAGAAATACTAGCCATTGGAGATGAGCTACTTATAGGTCAGGTTTTAAATACAAATGCTCAGTGGATTGCACAGGAACTAAACCAATTAGGCATTATTGTATCTTATATGACTACAGTCTCTGATTCAAAAGAAGCCATAATAAATGCCTTAGATAAAGGCCTTGAACAATGTGATTTTATTTTTATAACGGGTGGATTAGGTCCTACAAAAGATGATATTACAAAACATACTTTGACTGAATACTTCAAAGGTGAATTGACATTAAACAAAGACAGACTAGAAAAGCTTAGACTTTATTTTGAAAAAAGGGGGCGAGTTATGAATACCCTAAATGAAAGTCAAGCCATGCTTCCTAATAATTGTTTCAATATAGAAAACGAAGTAGGAACAGCGTGTGGTATGTGGTTTGAGACCTCAAAAAACAAAAGCATTATTTCTATGCCGGGAGTTCCTTATGAAATGAAGGATATGATGCAAAAGATAATCTTACCAAAGATTAAACTAAAGTATTTTCAAAATGCAATAGAACATAGAACTTTTAGAACTTTTGGCATTGGAGAGTCTGAGTTAGCATCTATTATAGAGGATTGGGAGACGAACTTACCCAGCTTTCTAAAACTGGCATATTTGCCTAATGTTGGGCAAGTTCGGTTGAGAATATCAGGTACTCACAAAGACCAAGATATTCTCTCAAAAACCATAAAACAACAAGGCAATTTGCTTTATAGTCTGATTGGTGAATATATTTTTGGAGAAGGCGAAGAAGAGTTAGAAGATGTAGTAGGTGTACTTTTAACCAATAAGAAAATAAATTTAAGTACTGCTGAAAGTTGTACAGGAGGTTATCTTGCCCATAAATTAACTTCTGTTTCTGGTAGTTCTAACTATTTTATAGGAAGTACAATAGCCTACAGCAACCAGGTAAAAGTTAACGAATTGAACGTAAAAGAAGCTACAATAAGTGAATATGGAGCGGTAAGCAAAGAAACCGTTTCTGAAATGGCAGAAAATGCACGAGTTAAATACAACACTGATCTAGCACTTAGTACAAGTGGAATTGCTGGACCAACAGGAGGCAGTGATGAAAAACCAACGGGAACCATTTGGATTGCTCTAGCAACCAAAGAAATTACAATCACTAAAAAACTTCAATTAGGAGGCGATAGAAAAAGAAACATCCATTTAGCTAGCCTACATTGTTTATTTTTGTTGTACAACTACTTATTAAAAGAAAACCACTTAAACTAAAATTTGATAACTAAGGTATGAAAATGAATATGCAGCAAAAAGCATAAATAAAAACTGGTAAAACGCATACTTCCAACTGTTTGTTTCTTTTTTAACAACAGCAAAAGTACTCATACATTGCATTGCAAATACATAAAAAATAAGCAGAGATGTTGCTGTAGCAAAACTAAACACTGGTTTACCAGCGGAGTTTAGCTCTTTTTTTAGACGATCTACAATACTTGAGTCTTGATCTGAACCAATACTGTAAATACTAGAAATTGTACCCACAAAAACCTCTCTAGCAGCAAAAGAACTTAGCAGAGCTATTCCTATTTTCCAATCATAGCCAAGTGGTTTTATAACTGGCTCTATGCTTTTTCCAAGATATCCTAAATAAGAATATTCTAAAGCCACGCTTTCATAGCTAGATTTGGTATATTCTTGTTTTTCTTTTAAAAATTTAGCATCATTTGGGCTAAAATAAGATAAAACCCACAAAACTATAGAAATTGCTATAATAATTTTACCCGCTTCGGTAACAAAAGACATTGTTTTTTGATATACGTTTAATACTATATTTTTCATGTCTGGGCGTCTAAAAACAGGTAGTTCCAACACCCAATTTGTATTACAAGCAAACTTAAGGTATTTATTAGATAAATATGAAACCAATAAAGTGGCAAAAGTGCCTAATACATACAACCCCAAAAGAATTGCTCCTTTTGCCCATGCAAAGCTAGAGTTTTGTGGAAACAATACTGAAATTAAAATGGTATAAACAGGAAGTCTAGCACTACAGGTCATAAGCGGAGAGGCAAGTATAACAACCAATCTTTCTTTAGGATTGTCTATAATGCGGGCACTCATAATGGCAGGTATTGCGCAAGCCCAACCAGAGACCAAAGGAATAACGCTATGCCCACTTAAACCAAATTTTCTAAGAAAACGATCTGATAAAAATGAAATCCTAGATAAATATCCTGTCTGTTCTAAAACTCCAATTAAAAAAAATAAAATAAATATCTGTGGAATAAAAATCAAAACTCCACCAATACCAGGTATTACAGCTTTGCATATCAAACTACTAAACCAAGATGTTGGTAAAATACTTTCTGCAAATGAAGTAAGATTACTTACTCCACTATCTATCCAATCCATTGGAAAACTAGAAACATAAAATAGAGATTGGAAAACCAAAAATAAAGTAAATAAGAATATAATCAGGCCCCAAAAGGGATGTAAAAGAACTCTATCTACTTTATTGCTATAGTCTAAAAATACATTTACCTCTTTTCCTTCAATGGTATCTGTAAGAATGGAATTTATTAACTGCTTTCTTTTTATGTAATCTTTTTCCCAATCAGAAAAATTGGTTTCTTTTATAAGTTTTGTTGCGTAAGTGTTAGTTCCGTTTTCGGTATTTAAAACATCATAAAAACTTCTACAAAATGAGTTAGGAACTATAAATCTATTTTCTGAAATACCCTTTTTTAATGCATCTAATCCATCTCCATTTTTAGAATTGATAAAAAAGACTAAACACCCTAATCGGTTCATTAAAGAATGTGAATCAATTAGTAATTTATTTTCTTTGATTTCATCGCTAAAATTAATAACCACAATTGTTGGCAATTGCAAGTCTGCTACCTGAGAGAATAAAAGCAAACTATCCATCATTTGCATTCCATTGGCCACAAAAAGAATAGAATCCAGCTCTTTTTTAGCGTTAAGAATTGTATTTCTGGCAATAACTTCTTCAGGAGATTTAGTCACCAACGTCTGTAAACCTGGTATATCTATTATATTTTTATGCTCAAAAACTCCTTTTTTCTCAGCAACTGTTACTCCTGAATAATTACCCGTTTTTTGATTTAATCCTGTCAATTGATTAAATAGTGTACTTTTACCAGAATTTGGTTTACCCACCAAAAGAATGTTACTCATACAGCAGAAACCAATTCTAATTTTAAAAAATCTTCTTTCCTTAAACTTAGTTTCTTTTGCATAACTGTAAGCAATACAAGTCCAGAATTAGATGGACAATAATTCAACTCTACCAATGTTCCAACAGAAATGTTATAACCCAACAAAAACAACCTAAACTCGTCACTACCAAATATATTAGAAATTCGTAAACTTGCCATTTATGTATTTTACCTGTTGTTTAGCTTTTATACATCTTGTAAGAAATTTTGTTAAAAACACCTAGAATTCCTAATGTAATCAAGATTTAATCAGAGCGTTAATAGAATATGAAATTACAAATCAATTTCTATAACTCATCCATTTTAGGATACAAAAATAAGTCTTTTATGGAATAATTCTAAACAGTATTGCGGTTATGTACTTTAAACTTGAAACAGCATCACTAGTTGTAGTGATATTAATACTCAATTAAGGTAGCTCCCCACACAAATCCACTTCCAAAAGCAGCCAAACACAACAAATCACCTCTGCACAATCTATTTTGTTCAATAGCTTCGCTTAAAGCAATAGGAATAGAGGCAGCTGTGGTATTTCCGTATTTTTGAATATTATTAAAAACCTGATTATCAGATAAACCAAGTCTTTTTTGAACAAACTCTGAGATTCTTAAATTTGCTTGGTGAGGAATTAGTAAATCTATATCTTTTGGTTCTTTATTTTCTAATTTTAATACTTCCAATATAACTTCAGGAAATTTTGTACAAGCCATTTTAAAAACATTTTGTCCATTCATATAAGGATGAAAAGCCCCATTTTCTACCATTTCTAATGAATATGGTTCTTTTAGGGAACTCCCTGGGTGTTGGCAATACAATTCTTCTGCTAGTTCTCCGTCTGAATACACTTTTGTAACTTTTACTCCAGACAAAGTATTTGTAGCTGATAATATCATTGCTCCCGCTCCATCGCCAAAAAGAACAGAAATATGCCTTCCTTTATCTGAAAAATCCAACAGGTTAGATTGTATTTCTGAACCTACCACCAATACATTTTTGTAGGTACCTGATTCTATGTATTGCTGTGCTATACTAATTGCATAAATAAAACCCGCACACTGCATACGTATATCCAATGCTGCACAATTTTTCAAACCTAATTTTCTTTGTAATAATACACCAGAACCAGGAAAATTATACTCAGGGCTTAAGGTTGCAAAAACAATAAAGTCTAGCTCTTCTTTTTGTAAATTAGCATTGTTCAATGCTTTAAGGCTAGCTTCATACGCCATGGAAGAAACAGTATCTGTTCCTGGCTCAAAATACCTTCTCTCCTCTATACCAGATCTTTCTTTTATCCAAGCATCACTAGTATTAATGCGTTTCTCAAGATCTATATTTGTAACTACGTTCTTGGGTACGTAGTGCCCTACTCCACTTATTTTGGCTTTCATTCTATTTTTCTAAATCTTTTGAATCTAGCAACACAATTCCATTTACAATACGCATTACATTTAAATATTTCTATTGGTTAGAAGAAAAATTAAAAGTATACGTTTTACCTTCACTTGTAAAATTAAACCTATTATAAACAGTATGCACCATTTACACCTATTCTATTAGTTTACAAGTGATTAATTAAAGTTTATGAATTGCTGTAAACTTTTATATAAACAAACTTCTTATCTGTGATACATTTCTATATTAGAAATATTAGTCACAAAACAAGCACCTGAATAATTCCTTAAAACCGAACCAACTGCATTTAGAATTTGTTTAGACAATACCTCAGTACAAACAACAAACAACATAGAGTTATCTGTGTTTCTGGTATTTGGATTCTTTTCTTTTACACTAGATTCACCTCTACTTGTCACAGGACCCACAATAGTATATCCTTTCACACCTTCTTCAACCAATATGTTTACCAATTCGTTAAGCATTATTGTTTCTATAATAATGTCAACTTTCACAAGATTATTTTCTAAGTTCATATTTTTTTATTTAATTATTTTACCAAAAGTTGAATCACATAATAGTATAATGGTATTCCTACAATAACATTAAAAGGAAACACCAATCCTAAAGCTACAGGTACAGTATACACTGGATTTGAGGTAGGAATTGCCAAACGCATGGCTGCAGGTACTGCAATGTAAGATGCACTAGCACAAAGTATAGTAAACAACATACAGTCTCCTACACCTAAATTTAAAACATATACAGAAATTAAAATACCTAAGGTGGCATTAAAAAGAGGGAAAAGTATACTAAATGCTATCAAAAACCCGACGTTCTTGTTTAACTTTTTTAATCGTTGGTAAGCTTCTATACCAGAATCTAACAAATAAAACGCCAACATACCTTTAAAAATACCTTCCCATGGAGCCATATCTTTGTGCCCTTTTTCTCCTGCTAAATATCCAATCACCAAAGCTCCAATAATTAATACTATAGATCCGTTAAAAAAAGAATCGTGCAAAATTTCTTTCCATTTGATTTCTTTTTTGGCACCATCTCCTTTTTTGTAAAACAAATTATAAAAAATTACCCCAATAATAATTGCAGGACTCTCCATAATTGCTAAACCAGCAACCATATGCCCTCCGAACACAATTTTTTGACTTTCTAGAAATGAAACTGCTGTTATAAATGTAACAGCACTTACAGAACCAAAAGTAGCGGCCATTGCAGCTGCATCAGCTACTTCAAATTTGTTTTTTAAGATAAAAAAGGCAATGATAGGCACCAATGAAGCCATTATAAAGCACGCTCCTAAAACAGAAGCTATATCTATTGTAAAACTACTATGATACAACTCATACCCTCCATGCAACCCTATAATCATTAACAAATACAAAGAAAACAACTTGGGCAGGGGGGCAGGTATATGCAAATCACTTTTAGCCATACTTGCCATTATTCCTAAAAAAAAGAATAAAACAGGGGCTGATAATAGATTTCCTAAAATTACTGAAATGTCCATAATTAAATATTTTAAGCTCAAAAATCAAATGCAAATATGAAACGTTTCTGAATTTGGAAATTTGTATACTTGCCACTAATGTAGCAGTTTTTTTAATGAAATTAAAAACCTCCTTTTTTTAAGTTTTAAACACTTAAAGGTATTGGCTTTGCAGTTTGCTAGTAAAAAGTTAATTTTATGAACGATTAAAGAAAAGAATCAAATGTCTGAATACAATTTTATAGAAATTGAAAAAAAATGGCAAGCTTATTGGAGAGCAAACCGAAGTTTTGAAACATTAGAAAACACAACATTACCAAAATTTTATGCTTTAGACATGTTTCCGTATCCATCTGGTGCAGGCTTACATGTTGGTCATCCATTGGGATATATTGCTTCTGACATTGTTTCTAGATACAAAAGGCATCAAGGATTCAATGTTTTACACCCTATGGGTTTTGATTCTTTTGGATTACCCGCAGAACAATATGCTGTACAAACTGGGCAACACCCAAAAGATACTACTAAAGAAAACATTGCTAGATATAAAGAACAGTTAGACAATCTTGGTTTTTCGTTTGATTGGGAAAGAGAAGTTTGGACTTCAGAACCTGAGTATTACCGTTGGACACAGTGGATTTTCCTTCAATTGTTTGATTGTTGGTATGATCATTCAATCCAGAAAGCAAGAAGAATAGCAGAATTAGAAGTTATTTTTGAAAAAGAAGGTACAATTGGTATTCATTGCGCAAAAGCAGACGAAAGCAAATTGTATTCTGCTTTAGAATGGAACTTACTTACTAGAAAAGAAAAAGATTTGGCTTTACTAGATTACAGATTAGCTTTCATTTCAGAACAACTAGTAAATTGGTGCCCTGAGTTAGGAACAGTTTTAGCTAACGATGAGGTTATCAATGGATTATCTGAAAGAGGTGGCTACCCAGTAGAAAGAAAGCAAATGAAGCAGTGGTCTCTGAGAATAACTGCATATGCAGAGCGTTTGCTAACTGGACTAGATAACCTAGAGTGGCAAGATTCACTTAAAGAAATGCAACGCAACTGGATAGGTAAATCAGTTGGGTGCTCTCTAAAATTTAAAGTTGAAAATTTAGCTTTAGAACTAGAAGTTTTTACAACAAGAATAGATACTGCTTTTGGGGTTACATATCTTAGCTTAGCTCCTGAACATGAATTAATTGCACAGTTAACTACCCTAGAACAAGAAAAAAAGGTTCTTGAATATGTTGCTTTTGCAAAAAATAGATCCGAAAGAGAGCGTTTGGCAGATGTTAAAACCGTAAGCGGTGTTTTTACAGGAGCTTATGCAATAAACCCTTTGAATGGTAAAAAAGTACCTATTTGGGTGGCAGACTATGTTTTGGCAGGATATGGAACGGGTGTAGTTATGGCGGTACCTTCTTCTGATGAACGAGATTATAAATTTGCAACTCATTTTGGTTTAGAAGTTATTCATGTGCAAACGGGAGATAAAACAGACATTACCAAAGAAGATTTTGATGCCAAAGCCGGAACAATGATTAACTCTGGATTTTTAGATGGGCTATCAGTAAAAGCAGCCATTCAAAAAGCAATTGGGTTTGTTGAATCAAATAATCTTGGCAAATCAAAAGTAAATTTTAGAATTAGAGATGCTGTATTTAGCAGACAACGTTATTGGGGTGAGCCTATTCCTATTTATTATGTAGATGGAGTTCCTTACCCAATGAAAACAGAAGATTTACCACTTATTTTACCAGAAATTAGTGATTTTAAGCCTACAGAAACGGGTGAACCACCTCTTGGTAGAGCTAAAAACTGGGTAACAAAAGAAGGCAATCCAATAGAACTAAATACTATGCCTGGTTGGGCGGGGTCTAGCTGGTATTTTCTTAGGTATATGGACCCAAAAAATACAGGCGAGTTCGTTTCAAAAAAATCACTTGATTATTGGCAAAATATAGATTTATATTTGGGTGGTGCAGAACATGCTACTGGTCACCTACTCTATTCTAGATTTTGGAACAAATTTCTTTTTGACCTTGGATTGGTTCCAGACCAAGAAGTCTTTAAGAAATTAGTAAACCAAGGCATGATTCAGGGAAGAAGTAATTTTGTTTTTAGAGTAATTGTTGAAAAATCTAAAGTTAAAAATCCAGTTTTCATAAGCAAAAATTGGATTGATAAGCTCAACATTGATAACGCTTCAGAAGATTTCTTTTCAATATTAAGTAACAAACTTAAAAGTGTTTTTTATGATTTTAATGAAGATTGGGGATTCCAAACTATTCCGATTCATGTGGACGTTAATATCGTGAATAACGATATTCTTGATATCGAAGCTTTCAAAAATTGGCGCGAAGAATATAAAAACGCAGAATTCATATTAGAAGACGGTTCTCTGTACTCAAATCTTAATACTAAAAACTCAAACTATGTTTGTAGTTTTGAAGTAGAAAAAATGTCTAAATCTAAATACAATGTTGTAAATCCAGATACCATTGTAGCCAAATATGGTGCAGATACCCTGCGTATGTACGAAATGTTTTTAGGTCCATTAGAACAATCAAAACCATGGAATACAAATGGGATAGATGGTGTATATAAATTTTTGCGTAAGTTTTGGAGATTGGTTTATTCAGATACTGGCGAATATTTAGTTACAGAAACTAAAGCATCTGACAAAGAAATGAAAGTCTTACACACTACCATCAAAAAAATTAGTGATGATATAGAGCGTTTGTCTCTAAACACATCTATTAGCAACTTTATGATTTGTGTAAATGAGCTTACAACACTAAAAACCACTTCTAAAGAAGTCTTAGAGCCGTTGTTGGTGCTTTTATCTCCTTTTGCACCGCATTTTACAGAAGAATTATGGTCTAAACTAGGGCATAACTACAGCATTTCTAGAGTTTCTTGGCCTAAATTTGAAGCCAGCTTTTTAGTAGAGAGTGCTTTTGATTATCCTATTTCTATTAATGGTAAGGTAAGAGACAAAATGTCTTTCCCTCTTGATAAAAACACTAAAGAAATAGAATCTGAGGTCTTATCTAACGAAATAGTTAAAAAATGGCTCGAGGGAAATGCCCCTAAAAAAGTAATTATTGTTCCTGGAAAGATTGTAAATATTGTTGTATAACTCTAAAAAGCCCTTTGAATTAAGGGCTTTTTTTGTAACTTTTTCTTTTTGTATTTTTTAATACAAAAAAAACTTATACTCAAACAACAAGTAACTTTCAACCCTCTTACACACATTTGATTTACAAAAAAAATCAATCAGAATTTTTAATATATATTTCCAAACAAATGACATTTTTTGAATTTTTAATATAATTATTCGAATTTGTGTACAAAATACTTATTCATTAGGGTATAAAATACCTACTTTTAGTTATATTCATTTATAAAGAAGCTATTATGACTGATTTCAACGATCTTAATTATATGAATAACACCCTTGCAGAACGCAAGGAACAATATACCCCAAACCATATAAAAAACTTTGTAAGAGATAAATTTCAAACATGGTTTGAGTTTGAGAATGAGGTTACGCTTCAAGTTTGTGTGGTTAATGATAAAATAATCCGATTTAGATATTCTACAGAAGAGGGATTTGAAAGAGACTTTAGCTATGCGGCAAAATACAAAGACAACCAAACACCTTTTTTTTATGAATTTCTAGAATTCGAAGCGCATTACAGAATTACTACACTTGACTTAATTTTAGAGATTAAAAAAGAAACCGGTTTAAAAAAAATAATGAACCGAGGTGGTGTAGTACTGAATGAAGATGAAAAAGGATTTCATTGGGAATACGATAGAAAATCTGGAAATGATATTGTCTTAATGTCTAAAAAAATACACTCTTGTGAGTATTTTTATGGATTAGGTGACAAAAGCGGAAATCTAAACCTAAGAGGAAGAAAACTAGAGCTTTGGGGATCTGATACATATGCTTATAACAATAATTCAGATCCTTTGTACAAAAACATACCATTTTTCATGACCTTACACAAAGAACTAGCGTGTGGCATTTTCTTTGACAATACTTTTAGAAGCTTCTTTGATTTTGGTAAAGAAAGAGGAAACGTATTTAGTTTTTGGGCTCAAGGGGGCGAAATGAATTACTACTTCATTTATGGCCCGCAACTTATATCTGTTACAGAACAATACACACTGCTTACAGGTACACCAGAACTACCTCCACTATGGGCTTTGGGTTTTCACCAATGCAAATGGAGCTATTTCCCAGAAAAAAAAATAATAGATGTTACTTCAGAATTTAGAAAAAGACAAATCCCTTGCGATGCCATCTATCTTGATATAGATTATATGGAAGGATTTAGATGCTTTACTTGGAGCAAAGAACATTTTCCGAATCCAACCAAAATGATTTCAGATTTAAAAGCAGATGGATTTAAAACCATTGTAATAATAGATCCTGGGATAAAAATAGACAAAGAGTATTCTGTATATAATGAAGCCATTGCAAACAAATATTTTTGTAGAAGGGCTGATGGAAGACTAATGAAAGGCTCTGTATGGCCAGGATTATGTAATTTCCCAGATTTCACCTCTCCTAAAGTAAGGGCATGGTGGGCAGATTTGTTTGAAGGATTAGTAAAAGAAAATGGAGTTTCTGGAGTATGGAATGACATGAACGAGCCAGCGGTTTTTGAGGAAGGTACTTTTCCTGATGATGTCCGTTTTAATTACGATGGATCACCTTGTAGCCACAAAAAAGCACATAATGTATATGGTTCTATGATGGCAAAAGCAACCTATGAAGGGGTAAAAAAAATGGGATATCCTAATAGACCTTTTGTGATAACACGTTCTGGTTACTCAGGACTGCAAGAATATTCATCTGTTTGGACAGGTGACAATATTGCCAGTTGGGAACATTTAAAAATTGCCAATACGCAATGCCAGCGCCTATCCGTATCTGGCGTTTCATTTACAGGGTCTGATATAGGTGGTTTTATAGAAACTCCTACGGGTGAATTATTTACACGTTGGATACAATTAGGTGTTTTTCATCCGTTTTTTAGAGTACATAGTTCAGGAGATCATGGAGATCAAGAACCTTGGTCTTTTGGCGACGATGTAACCAAAAATGTAAAGAAAATGATTGAACTCAGGTACCAACTATTGCCTTACATGTACACTACATTTTGGCAATATGTTACAAAAGGAACACCTATGCTTAGGCCTTTGGCATTTTTAGACCAAGAAAATCCTGAGATATATTACAGACAAGATGAATTTGGGTTGGGAGACAATATAGTAGCCTGTCCTATAGATCAAGAAAAAGAAACAGGACGTTGGATGTACTTACCAAAAGGTGAATGGTATGAGTTTTGGACAGATAAAATGTATATAGGTAGGAATGAAATTTGGGCAGAAGCTGACCTTAGCCAAATCCCAATGTACATAAAAGGAGGTTCTGTAATCCCGTTTTATCCCATTCAGCAGTATGTAGGGGAAATAAAAATTGAAAAACTCAAATTACATATTTACAATACCCAAAAAGAAAATATTTCTTATCTTTATGAAGATGCAGGAAATGGATATGATTATTTAGAACAACAGCTTTGCAACACAATAAAATTTGAAGTGAAAAACTTTGATAAGTTACTTTTAATAACTCAAACTGGATTGAGAACTTACACTCCAGAATACAATGGCTATGAAATTATTCTTCATGGTTTCAAAAATGTAAAAAACGTAACTTGCGATACAAAAAAAATAAATTTCAACAAAGAAAGTGAAAATATAGAATCTATTTTTACTTTTGAATTGCCACTGACTTTTAAAACAATTGCAATCCAATAATGATTCGAATAGAAAATCTTAGTTTCCAATATTCAAAAGACAGAGTACTTTCTTTTCCTAACTTTTCTAGTGGAACTGAACCTTTGCTAATTTTAGGACCCTCTGGCAGTGGAAAAACAACATTATTACATCTTATGGCTGGTATCCTTATGCCTTTAGATGGCGCTGTATATTGGCAAAATGAACTTGTAAACTCTCTTTCTAAAGGTAAAATAGACACAATTAGAGGAAAAGAAATCAGCATTATTTTTCAAAAACCACATTTTATACACGCTTTAAATGTAGAAGAAAATATAAAAATTCAAGCCTTAATCAACAACAAAACCATAGATCAAAATGAGTTCAAGGCCTTTACAGAAAGACTAAACATTTCTCATTTATTAGCTAAAAAAACCAATGAACTTAGTCAAGGAGAAAAACAAAGGATAACTATAGCACGTGCTTTGGTTTGTAAACCAAAGTATTTATTGGCAGATGAGCCAAGCGCTGCATTGGATGATAAAAACACAGCAGAAGTGCTAGACTTACTTTGTAATGAAACCAATAAAATAGGTTCTCACCTTGTTATTATCACTCATGACCAAAGGGTTAAAGACAAAATAAGTAAAAGAATACAACTTGTATGAACAATTTAAGCTGGAAAAACTTTAAAGCCAATTTTAAATCTTACCTCCCTGCTTTACTTATCTTGGGTTTAGGTACAGCATTAATAAATACTGTTTTAAAAATTCAACAACAACTAGACACACAAATTCATACTAATGTGGCTGGAATAGAAGCTTTAGTAGGTGCAAAAGGAAGCCCTGTACAACTTACTTTAGCTAATATTTACCACTTAGATGACCCTACAGGCAATATCTCCCTAGAAAAAGCAATAGCTTTAAACAACAATCCAATGGTAGAAAAAGCACTACCCCTTGCCTATGGCGATAACCACAAAGGATTTAAACTATTGGGTACTAACCAAGATTATATAGCTCATTTTAAAGGAAAACTATCTAAAGGAAAATACATTACTGAACCACTAGAAGTTATCATTGGGTATAACGTAGCAAAAAAAATATCTGCAACAGTTGGCTATACATTTTATAGCAATCATGGAACTACTAGTGGACATGAACATAAAGAAAACGTATACAAAGTTGTAGGGGTTTTAGAAAAATCTAACACTGTTTTAGATAATCTTTTAATCACTTCCTTAGCCTCTTTTTGGAAAACACATCACCAAACCAACTTGGATAATGTGTTTGATTCTTTGAGTTTTGCAAAAGCAAAAAAGTTGAATTCATTAAGTATTAAATCAAATAAAGATACTCATAACGCTGAAATACAAGACAATATAAAAAAAGAAAAGCATAACGAACATCACCATGATGCTGATAAACACTCAGAACATATAGCTCATTCTGATCTTGAAGAACATTTAGAGCATTCAGAACATGAAGAACACCCAGAACATGAACAAAATCTACATGATAATAAAACAAACCATTCAAAAGAAATAAATACAGAACCAAACCAACATGATGAACATGAGGAAACCAGTGAAGATGTTCAACAAAAAGAAATTACAGCTTTGCTTTTAAAATTTAAAGGACCCGCAGGATTCTTCTTAGTAAATCAAATCAATAGTGATCCTCAACTAATGGCAATAAACCCATCTCAAACTATATTAAAATTTTTAACAGTTTTGGGAGTAGGATACTCTACTATAAAATCTATAGCTATCAGTGTTATTTCCGTCTCTGTTTTGACTTTAGTACTTGCCTTAATCCAAATTTTCTCCAATAGAAAATATGAACTTGCACTTCTTAGAACTATGGGAGCAAGCAATTTTAAACTTGCTTTTTCTTTGCTACTGGAAGTAGTTTTAATTTCCATTACAGGATTTTTATTTGGAATGGCAATAGTGATTGCAACCCTTGAGATTTTGCCATTTTTTGTAGAAATCGCCATTTTTGATGGGTTTGATTGGACAAGTCTTGGTATGAATGAACTCATTATTTTTGGTATGTGTTTATTTTGTGGTATAATTTCTGCTATGGTACCTTTATACAAAGTATATAGAATAGATATTTCTAAAACACTTGCCCATGAAGCTTAAAAAAATAGTCTTATTACTTATTCCTTTCCTGCTATGTAGTGCTTTTGTAAGTGATGAAACAAAAACCATTACCTGGGACAGCATTTCTCATGTATCTTATGTAAGAATGTTTTCTCCGCAGAACGGTGCTTTTTATGACAAACCTATTTTCAGTAGAGACATTTCTGCTTTAAACCAAAAAAGAGTAAAACTTACAGGATATATAATCCCTATAGATGCTACAGGAGAAAGATATTTTTTAAGTGCCAACCCTAACAGTTCTTGTTTCTTTTGCGGAAAAGGAGAAAAACACCAAGTTATGGAGTTAAAATTGAAAAATCTTCCAGCAAACTATAAAATGGACGAATACCTTACTTTCGAAGGAGTTTTTAGTACGCATACTGATATGTTTCTGTACTTCCCCTATTCCTTAGAAAATGCTACTTTGGTTAAATAAGTAACATAAAACATTACTACATTACTTGCTCAAAAGCATTTATGTTATCTTATAATTTACATTAGTTATTAATGCTTTACTTTAATAAATGCTTAGCTATTTAACTCAAATCACATTATTTCTTTCTTGTATGCTTGTTTTTTCTTGTTCACAAAACGAAGAACAGAAAGCAATCGATTTAAAGAATAATTCTGACACACTTGTTTCAGATTTTAGTTATATAACCACAGACACCATAGATTCTACAAATCATAAAACTTATTTAGACAAAAACGGGTACTATTCAGCAACTTGGAATATGCTACAAGATGTAAAAATAGAAGAAACCTATTTCCCAAAACACAATGCCAACGGCAACTATGCAGAGTTTGGTGTTTCGCCACTTTTTTTAAGAGAAAAGAAAATAACCATTTCTGGTTACATGATTCCTTATATAGTAGATTCTACAAGCAAAGAACTGAGGTACTTTTTATCTTATTATCCTAACAGCGCTTGTTTTTTTTGTGGTGGCAATGGTCCAGAAACCATTTTAGAGCTTATGCTTAATCCTGAACACAGAAATTTCAGGTCTGATGAATATTTGAAATTCAAAGGTAAATTGGTATTAAATAATGGAAATCCATTTATGCTCAACTATTTATTGTACAATGCAGAGGTAATAGAATAAAGAAATAAAACAATTAGTTATTTTTTTTAAACACCACAATAGAATCTGTAAATATTGTGTTAGAAACATTTAAATTTCTGTCTACAATAAATACTTCAAAACGAACCGTATCATTATAATTTATCTTGCGGGCAGTAAAAAGCGTTGAAAAAATTGGTTGCGTTGAAAAATTCAAAACTCCTTCTATAGGACCAACTTCATTGTAAGGTATCAATTCTTGAAAAACACCTTTATCAAATTTATTTTCAGTAGAGGTTGAACTAGTATTTAAATACACATACTTTCCATTTTGTTTTCTGTATGTTTTATAATAAAAATTATTAAACTTGTAATTGCCCCATTTTTTTGTCGAATCATCAAAAGTAGAATCCATAAACCTTTTGTACTTTAGGTTAGAAATATCTGCTTGAGAAACACCTAAATCTCCATCACCATCTTTAAAACGAATACTTATTACAATTGAATCTAAAGTAACTAGTGTACCAGGATCTAACTTAGATACATTAATTATTTTTTCAAATTCTATCTTTGGTTTAATTGAAAAATTTGGTGGTTTTTCACATGAAAAAAAGAGCATTAAAAAAACATAAACAAAAAATGTATTTTTGCTTACGTTTTTATATTCGCTAGTATATGTTTTACTTTGCATTGTGTTGAAATTAGAGACTAATATTATACAATTTAAACAAAAACTGCATAATCAATGCTACGATTTTGAACAAATGTCTATGGAGGCATTTGAATTAAATTATAAACACAATCCTGTTTACCAACAATTTTGTAATCACATAAAAAAAAAACCTACTACTACAAAATCTCTTTTAGAAATACCGTTTATGCCTATAGAGTTTTTTAAATCACATAAAATAAGCATACACACAAAAAAAGAGACCGATATTTTTACAAGTAGTGGCACAACCAGCAGCAATACTTCCAAACATTATGTGTATGATGTAAACTTTTATTTACAAAACTGTAAAACTATTTTCGAAAACACTTATAACTCATTAGAGGAAAGTGTTTTTTTATTTTTATTGCCTTCTTACCTAGAAAGAAACGGATCTTCTTTAATAGCTATGGCTCAATTTTTTATTGAAGAAAGTAACGATGCACATTCTGGATTTTATTTAAATGACTACACAGCCTTAGCAAACAAAATTAATGGCTTAGAGCATAGCAAAAAAAATATTTTTCTGATTGGTGTGAGCTTTGGTATTCTAGACTTTCTAGAAACCAATCCATCCATTAACCACAAAAATTTTACCATCATGGAAACAGGTGGTATGAAAGGAAGAAGAAAAGAACTTACAAGAAATGAGTTACACCATCAATTTGATAGTTTTTTTGGACATTCTTTGTACCACTCGGAATATGGAATGACGGAGTTATTTAGCCAAGCCTACTCAAAGGGAAATGGGATTTTTGAGCAAAATAATGTGTTAAAAATATTTATTAGAGATTTAAAAGATCCTTTAGATATATACACAGAAGGTACTGGAGCACTGAATGTTATAGATTTAGCAAATATAGAAAGTGTATGCTTTATTGGCACCTCTGACCAAGGAAAAGTAAGCAAAAATCAGTTTGAAATTTTAGGCAGAATAGACAACAGCGATATTAGAGGGTGTAATCTGATGCTTGGTGCGATGTAGAATTAGAATGTAGAATTAGAATGTATAAATTGCACAAAAGAATGAGAAAACAAGACTAATACAAGAAAAAGAAATAAATGAGTTGTTTTTGTAAAATAATTATACTTTGTTTACAAATAAATTTTAACTAAACATTTATAAGATGAAAAAATCAAATCAATAACTAAATTATTTGTTTCATTGTTTGATAAGCTTAAGTATTTTTAGTTTTGGTAATGAAGATGAAGAACCAGCAAAACCACACTCGAAACAAATGGAAATAGCATTCAATTTCCCTAAGACCTATGAAGGAATAGTCGAAAATAAATTTATAAATCAACCTATAACTCCATCAATACCCATTCCAGCACTTCCAGCTGTAGCATCAAACTGGTTCAATGGTATCATCGGGACTCCATTTACTGGAGAGAACACATCAAAATTTACTTTTATAATCCAGGTATTCCAAGGGGGTATAATCAATCCACCGAAACAGGTGAGTATAGTAATTTTAATTGGAGCACAAAACCTTTTACTGAATATTCGGTTTTGGACAAAAATTTCGAAAATCAATATAAATTTAACATACGTGTTCCTCTATCTGGTGCAACTTTAGTAAAAGTGAAATATTGGGATCCAGAAAGTAGTTTATATTTTTCAACTGAACATAGAGAAAAAAATAACATCTTTCCAAACCAAGGTCCAATACGAAGAGTGTTTGAGGGTGAGCAAATCTTCACACCAGATGATTTTAAAGAAGTTGGCTCAGTGGTTAACTTAAACGTTACTGGTGCAGCTTTAAGCAAATAATTTTGAGGGCTAAGAAAGACAATAGAAATAAGAAAAAGCATGTAAATATGCTTTTTCTTATTTTATTTATTTTACTGATTGGTGGATGTCAAGATGAAGTAGAAATAACTTTAAGTAATACCAAAGAACAAAAATTAGTTGTTGAAGGGTTTATGATTTTAAATAGTATTTTTTCTGGATATACGTTTTTTGATCGGCTTGAAGTAAAATTATCTAAATCATCTAATTATTTGGATAAAGTAGAAATAACAAATTTCATTACAGATGCAAAAATAATTTTAATTTCTAAAGGAGGAAAAACAATAGATTTTAACTATTTAGGAACAGGTATTTATACAATTTTTGGTAATGCGATTAAATTAGACTCATGCTATAAATTACATATTGAGACAGCAGAAGGGAAAATATATGAATCAACGTATCAAAAAGTACTTAAACCTGTTGAAATAGATTCTGTAACAGTATTCCCATATAGTTATTTACTAAATAAAGGATATCTTTTCAATAAACTAGGCGAAGACTCGAAAGATTTTTTAACAGCTAACTTCAAAGATACAAAAGGTGTAAAAAATTATTATGCATGGAATATCGTTAGTGAAAATAGTAGCCTAACTAAAATCTTAGACATGAAAATATTAAGCGATGAAGATATAGTCGATGGAAGTTCTATTCCTTTCGAGTATCTTTGGTTTGATTTTACAAAAAGTGTGCCTTATGAAACTACGTTACTTCAATTATCTTTAAACAAGAATGCATTCAATTACATTCAAAATATACAAAGCCTTCAGCAGCTAAGTTCACCTTTTTCAAGCCCACCATCTAATCCACTGTCAAATATTTCTTGTATTTCAAATCCAAAAGAAGAAGTATTAGGTTTTTTTGAAATTTCAACAGCATCATCAAAAATATATAAGTAGCTTGCTATTGAGGTATATTTTTATGAGATTAGAGTCTATGATTTTCAAGTCACTTGTCCATACCAAAACTAGCAATGAAAAATAAAATATTATTTTCCTTGCTAGTCTGTTTATCTCTTATCTCTTGCCAAGACAAGGTAAACTTGGAAATAAAAGACCAAAATAAAAATTTATTGGTTGTAGATGCCTTTCTAACAAAATTTGATACTTCTGGAAGTCTTTTTGTGCGGTTGACAGAATCTAACAATTATACCGATACCTTAAAATCAAATAGTGGGAGCGATTTTTATACATTTTATGAAAGCCCTTACAAATTAACAAATCCAATAAAAAGTGCTATTGTATATTTAGAATCTAGTATTGGAGAGAAAATATTTTTTAGTAAAGATTCACAGTACTTTGGTTGGTACGGAGCTAACGTAAAAAACATAAAAGAAAATGAGTATTACAGAAGCTAGAAATAAGCATTATGAAACTACTTACCAAAAAGTAAACGCCCCTGTAGCCATAGATGAAGTTAGTAACAAAGATTACGTTTACTTAAGAAAAAACGGATATATGTTTAATGATATTCTTTTAAATCAAAACCCAGACTACCTTGTAGCCTCTTTTACAGACCCAAAAAACGAGAAAAATTACTACACTTGGTTACACTTCGGCTCTACTCTTGACCAAATGAAAACCCTAAGCGATAATGACTTTGAAGATGGCACAAAAATACCTTTTGAGTTCTTGTGGTTTAATTATAAAATTGTTGCCCAAAATGAATTTTATCTTTACCAAGTAAGCATAAATGCAAATTTCTCACAGTACATTACAGACCTTAAAAATATAAAAAGTACCAATGGGCCTCTTTCTCTTCGCCACCAAGTAATCCTCTAAATAATATTCGTTGTATAGAAGACCCAAAAGAAGAGGTACTAGGTTTTTTTGAAATCTCTACCGCCAGAAGAAAGAAATTTGTCTACAAACCACAATAACGGCTTGTAAACATGTTTCTATTTTATTTATGAAGTTGAAATACAAAGTAGCTACTTTTTACTAAAAAAAAACCGAAACAAAAGTGCACTAGAAACAAAAAACAAGCCTATAAAAATAAAATTATAATATTTAGGGCTTCCTTGGCTACCAAAAGCTTCTATCATAGTATTGGCTTCTATTCCTATCCAAGTAGACAATATAGTTCTGGGTAGCATTCCCAATGCTCCATATAAAATAAAGTCTTTTAGCTTAATGTTAAAAATACCAAAAAGCACATTGGTCAAACCAAAGGGTAAAATAGGTGAGAGCCTACAAGAAAAAATAAACACAGGACTATGATTTTCTATTTTACTAAGTACCTCCTGCCCTCTTTTTTTAGACTTTATCAAATTTAACCAAAAATTAGCATCTGATTTATTTCCTATACAATACCCTAATAATGATGCTATTATATATGAAACAATCATACATGGAAATAAGCTCCACCCTCCTAAATACCCAAGTATAATGGCAACAAATGTACTGGGAATCATAGCCAAACCCATCAGTAACGAAATCAATAGAAACGTTAAAGCCAATATATACCATTCATTATTAATAAATGCCTCAACATTTGTACTTTTCAGCATCCACAAAACAAGTCCTGAAAACAAAACTGGCATGCCAGAGAACCAAACAAATGGAAGTATCCTTTTTAATTGTAACATATAGAACGTAAAGTTAAAAAGAAAAAGCTGCCTATTTATGAAATAGACAGCTTTTTGGTCATAATAGTATATTATTGGAATTACATCATTCCACCCATACCACCCATACCACCTGGCATA
>JAYVIQ010000115.1:0-8341 GCA_043770215.1 Cytophagales bacterium
AAGAGCTAAAGGAAGAAAAAAATTGAGCGTTTCTGACGAAATCAGAACTAGAAAATAATTATTGCCTTTACGGGCTCTTTGTAAAATAGAATGAGCCAAACTTTTTCTAAACAAGAAAGAATTTTCAAAAAAAAAGAAATACAGGAGCTTTTTTCCAAAGGCTCCTCTTTTTATTTATACCCCTTTTCTGTAAAACTTACACAAACTACACTTTCTAACCAAAACGCAGTATTGATTTCGGTTTCTAAAAGACTGTACAAAAGAGCTGTGGACAGAAACTTAATTAAACGTAGAATAAAAGAAGCGTACCGTTTAAATAAGTTTACTTTAGAAAAATCAAGTTTTCGCATTGCATTTATTTACACATCTAAAAAGCAGCATGATTTTAGCTTTATTGAAGAAAAAATGATAAAAATTCTTCAAAAAATTAATGCTTAGATTCATTTTTTTAATGTTTATTTAAATTGTAGGTAGAATGTTTATGCCATAATTGATAGTACAAATGCCATAAAATTAGCTTTTTGGATTGAAAAACAATATATTTAAGTACTATAAACTAGAGCCCTTTGGCTATAAGGTATTAAATATGCAAAAAGTAAGAAATAAAATATTCATTTGTTTAAGTTTAATAGCAACACCTCTGTTGCTATCTTTAGATGATCCAGACCAACGCTATTTTGACATTTCTAAAAATATGGAAATTTTTAGTTCTGTATACGCAGAAATAAATAGGTCTTATGTAGATGACGTAAACCCAAACCAACTTATGCGTATAGGCATAGATGCTATGCTAAAAAGTTTAGACCCATACACAAATTATTTCCCTCAGGAAGATATAGAGGATTTTCAACTCATACACACTGGCGAATACGGTGGTGTTGGAGCATTGGTAGGTTCTAGAGAAGGTAAACTTTTGATTTTAATGCCTTACGAGGGCTTTCCTGCGCAAGTAGCTGGATTAAAAATAGGCGATGAAATCATAAAAATTGATGGTTTGAATGTAATTGGGAAAACAGTAAATGATTTATCTAGTTTTTTAAAAGGAGAAGCAGGATCCTCTGTAGAAATAAGTATAAAACGAACCGGAACTACTGAACTACTTAACTTTGTCATTACAAGAGAAAAAGTAACTATAGAAAACGTGCCTTATTCTGGCATGGTTACTGAAGAAATTGGATATCTAAAACTAAATACTTTTACAGCAAAAGCAGCAGAAAATGTACTTACAGCTGTAAATAACTTAAAATCTAAAGGCGCAAAAAAGATTATTTTTGATCTGAGAGGCAATGGAGGTGGATTATTAGATGAAGCCATAAAAATATGTAACATTTTTATATCCAAAAATATAGAAGTGGTAAGTACTAGGGGTAAACTAAAAGAATGGAACAAAACATATTTCACTTCTAAATCTCCAAGCCATGAAAAAATACCTATAGCCGTTTTAGTAGACGAACACTCTGCCTCTGCTTCTGAAATTGTTTCTGGAGTATTACAAGATTATGATAGAGCCATAGTAATAGGCAATAAAACCTACGGCAAAGGATTAGTACAAGGCACCATGCAAACAGATCATGGGTCTAACGTAAAAGTAACTGTTGCAAAATATTACATCCCAAGCGGCCGCTGTATTCAAGCCTTAGATTATAGCCAGAAAGATAAAAATGGCAGACCCATTAAATTACCAGATAGTTTGCTTGTAACTTTTAAAACAGCCAATGGACGTAAAGTATTGGACGGAAACGGCATATATCCTGATATAGAAGTAAAGCTTGATAGTGAACCCGCTGTTTTACAAAATTTAATTAAGAAAAACTTACTTTTTGATTACGCCAATGAATATGTTCTTTTGCACGAAAAAATAGCAGATGCACGCAAATTTGATTGCTCAAATGAATACAAAAATTTTATTTCTTGGTTAGAAAAGAAAAATTTTAGTTTTGAGGTAAAGTCTGATTTAGCGCTAAAGCAATTTAGAGAAATTTTAGCTTCTGAAGGCATAGAGCATAATTTAGAGTCTGCACTAAACACCCTAAGCAAAGATTTAAACAATGCTAAGTCTAATGATTTATTAGAATTTAAAACTATGATTAATGAAGAAATAGAAAGAGAAATTGCCGCTAGGTACTATTTAGAAAAAGGAATTACAGAAGCTACTTTTGATGACGATAAGGTGTTGTTAAAAGCAATAGAAATACTTAGTAATCAAACAAAATATACACAGCTTTTAAGTGGGAATTAGTCTAGAGTTCTACTTTTATTTAGTCATTGCTGGTATTTTCGGTGGTGTGCTAGCAGGCTTATACGGCATAGGAGGCGGATTGTTATACACCTTCATCCTCCCTCCTTTTTTTGCATTTTTTCCATCATATTCTTTAGGATCAGCTTTTGTCATTGCAAACTCTTTTGTTGGTGTATTCTTCGCTGCCCTTTCTAGTAGTATAAAACTTTATAAAGACAAAGAAATTCCATTTAAAGAAGTCTGTATAGCAGGTATTTTTGCTGTTGTCTCTTCACTATTAGCGCACCACTATATTGTTAGTCAAAAATGGTATTCAATGACTATTTTTAGGGTAATTATTGTGTCACTTATTCTATTTATGGTAGCAAATCTTTTTATAAAACAAAAAAATAAACCCTTTGGCTCTCCCAAAAATAAAGATATGCCCTTGGTTGGTTTTTTTGGTGGATTCATTGCTGCTCTATCTGGCTTTGGTGGTGGAATAGTTATGGTTCCAATGATGCTAAGTATAGGAGGTTATGAGATAAGAAAAGCAAAAAATATTTCTTTAGGTGTTATAGTCATGGTCTCTGGTGTCATAGTTGTACGCTCATTGTTTGAACCATCTATTCCTGCTCTAGGTACTATTGGCTATATAATACCTTCTATTTGTTTGCCTATAATTGTTGGCACATTTATCGGTGGGCCACTAGGTGTAATTGCATCTAAAAAAATAAAAGATAAAAAATTACTGTATTCTTATTTAACTTTGTTGCTTGGGCTAATGATTTACTATAGTTATACTATTATAAATGATTTATAGCTATAAAATTCAGTTCAAATACTTCATCAGTAATAAAAACAATAAAAAACACTATCGTTAATAGATGGACAAGTTTAGAATGAGGCATGAAACAAAACCTAATCTAACATCTAAGCCTTATAATGGGTAAAGAAGAGCTCTAGTTAAATATGAATAAAATGATACATATTCTCTGCATAGAAACCTCAGAAAACAAATGTTCTATTGCTTTATCTACAGATGGGCAATGCACATACTATTCAGAAAAAAACGAAGAACAAAGTCATGCAAAATTGCTCACTCTCATGATTGGGGAATTGATGGATAAAAACAGACTAAACTATACAGATTTAGATGCTGTATGTGTTGTAGCTGGGCCAGGCTCATATACAGGTTTGCGTATTGGATTATCTACCGCAAAAGGAATTTGTTGGGTAAATGACACCCCACTTTTAAGCCTTACAAGTACAGAGGTTATAGTAGAAGAAAGCAAACAAAAAAAACCAAACTTTGATATTTACATAGCCTCTTTAGATGCTCGTAGAAATGAAGTTTTTATGGCTGTTTTTGACTCTGAAAAAGAATTAGAAATTACAAAACCGGTTGTTTTGGACCAAGACCCATTACAAAAGTACAAAGGCAAAAGCATATTTATAGCTGGAAGCGGAGCTACTAAGTTTTTACCTTTTAATAGAGATGGAATAGAAACAGATTCTGAAATAGTCCCTAACGCAAAACACATGTGCAACAAAGCCTACAAAAAATTTCTTTCTAACATGGTAGAAGACTTAGTATACTTTGAACCAAAATATTTCAAAGCGGTTTACACCACAGTATCCACAAAAAAAATATTTAGCTAATGGAAGAGATAATAAACAAAGTAAGCGAAAGCAAAATTATTAGTTTTGATATGGAAGAAGTACTTCCAAAAGAAAATGAAATACTTGTTTTTGATTTAAGTCCGTTTTTGTTTCAAGGAATTGTGCTGAAAGAAAAAGAATTTAGACAATCACTTAAAACTTTTAATTGGGAACCATATAGAGAAAACGCTGTCTTGGTATTATGCTCCACAGATGCTATAGTACCTATCTGGGCATATATGTTGGTTTCTACTTATTTACAAGATGTTAGAGCAATGTATTCTACTAGTAAAGAAGACATCTATTTAACAATGCTAAGAAATGCAGTTCAAAAACTAAATACAAGTACAGTACTTGAAGATAGACCCATTGTAATAAAAGGGTGCTCTAACATTCCATTTAAAGAAAGTTTATATTTAGAAACCACAAAACTATTTTTGCCATTAGCAAAAAGCATTATGTATGGTGAACCTTGTAGTACTGTACCCATTTTTAAACGCAAATAAATGACCTATTTACTAGAAAAACACAAAAGGATAGCTTTGGTAGCTCACGACAACCAAAAAAATGAATTGATAGAATGGGCATTGAAAAACAAATCTATACTAGCAAAGCACCAATTATTTGCAACTGGTACAACTGGAAAACTATTAGAAGAAGCTTTAGACGCAAAAGTGACTAAGTTTATGAGCGGACCTTTAGGGGGTGATCAACAAATAGGTGCTGCCATAGCTACTAGAGAATTGGACATCCTTATTTTTTTCTGGGACCCAATGTCTGCACAACCACATGAGCCAGATATACGGGCATTATTGCGTTTGGGTGTGCTTTGGAACATACCCATTGCATCTAACACATCTACAGCTGACTTTTTGATTCGCTCGCCACTAATGAATGAATCTTATACTATCTTAGAAAAAGATTATACAAGCTACATAAACAGAACATAGTCCTTTTAGCCACCTAAAAAAAACCTACTTTTTTTTAGGTTTAATGTACTCATAAACCAACATGATTTGATAATCATTTATACCAAATTAAGTTCAATTCAAATAATTTAGATACCTATTTCCTTTTATTTATTTCAAAACTTATTTACATTGTTTATATATACTTGAACAACCTTTTATGAAAGCAAGAGTATAAAACATAGAGTGTATTTTAAAATAGAGCGTTATGGAAAATCAAGTAAAAACACACATAGACAAAAGCATTATTGCAGGATTGTCTTTTTCTAAAGAAGACGTATTAAAATCTCAAGAAGAAAAAAACATTAGAAGTTGGAAACTAAATAGAGCGCTACAAGTGGGGAATAATTATAAAACACATGTAAATTTGGTTTTCATAGACAGTAATAATATGATTTATACTACTGAACTAACTGTATGGGCAGTTACAGAAGAGCAAGTTGTTCTTAAAGGTACTATGATGGTACCTATACATAGTGTCTTGGATGTAGAAGGGGTGTAATTATTAAAAATAACAGAAAATAATTTTATTAAAGTCCGTCTAAAACGGACTTTTTTTTTGTATGTACTTACCCCCAATTCATTACTATTTTGCTAAGAAAACATTTACACATAAGATGCATAATAGGGCTAGCTTCATTCGGACTAACTAGAGGTAGCAGAAAAATATTTTTTTTACTACAACTAACTTATGCAAATAGACTTTTGAAAGAACCAAAGGTTTGTATGACAGGCGAAAACGAAGTGGATTAATTTATATATTAAAAAGGAATTTAAGGATTGGGGGTTAGCTAAATGAAATAGACCCAAATTATGAACAAGTAGAATACTTAAATCTTACAAAAAAATCAAATTTAAGAGAGACTTAGGCAGATTCTTATTCAAACCTTGCAGAGGTAATCTTTTAAAAGAAAATGATTACTTTCTACAACAAAAGATATACTTGTACTAAAACTAATAACAAACGAAACTTGACATATAGTTAGGGCGTCCCTTTATTGCAGATGAAACAAAAAAACTATGCACAAATTATTTAGAACCTATATTTCAATCTTTGCTATTCTACGTTTTACTTATATAAATGCTCAAAAAGTAACCGTAGGCTTTCCTATAAAAGAATCTAAAAACCTACCTTTAGAACAGGTACTAGTAGCTCCACAAGATTTATATGAGTCTCCTTTACTTGCAATTATTAAGGGATAAATGCATTACTAATTTTTTTCTATTTTTCTCAAACGATCTTCTATCTCTTCTATTTTTTGTTGGTAATATCGGTTTACAGTTATTTCTCCAATATTTACTCCCATGTAATTATCTCCTGCAAACGTAGGGTTATTTAACAGTATTCTTTCATCAAACTCTATAAGTTTGTTCATGTTGGTTTCTAGTGCTTCGGCAATTTTTTGTAGTTTGTCTAGGTTTACACTTACCTCATCTCGCTCTATTTTAGAGTACCCTGCCACAGACATAGCCAACTTATCTGCCATATATTGCTGACTATAATTTCTTAGCTCCCTAGCTTTTTTTATATTCGAACCTATTTTTATATACCTTGTAAGTTGCTAATTTCTACTATTTGTAGAATATTTCTACTAATTTATAGATTTTATTGAGATTTAAATACTGAAATTTGTGCTTTCTAAAACTAAAAACAAAAACTAATGAAAAAACAATTTATTTCTATGACCATTATTGGTCTAAGTCTAGCATCTTTTGTATCTTGTACAAAACAAGATAATTTAATTACTCCTACACAAAAAGTAGATGTAAACCGTGTAGTGTTTGCATCTATAGAAGAGTATGAGAGTCTTTTTGAAGACCCCAAAACTACAAATGAAAAAGCAAGCGAAGTGGCAGCACGTTTTGGTACATTTAATGAAGCTGCAAGAGTAGGCTCTGCTTTAGAAGATACGTTATACCAAGAGTTTTTGCAGAAAATTCTAAATGATGACCATGTGGTACAAATAGACAAATGGCTAATAAAAGTAGACGCTGCAAAAGAGCAAGTACTAGTTTTAGATAAAAAATACCTTGAGCAATACACTGATTTGGCAAACTCTAATTTAGAAAACAAAAATATTTTGGTCTATAGTACAAATGAGGATGTTCTTTCATTACTACAAGAATCACAGCCTTCAGCTAGGACATCTGGACTATTTTGCAAAGATAATTATGCTAGTGGTAAGACAGCAGATCATGAAATTTATGGACTAGACATTAAATTGACATATCATTTGTGTTATATAAAAAGAGGTATTTACTTTGAAATTTATGTCAATGGTGCGCAATTGGTTTATGTAGATGGTAACTATGTGATAAACAAAAATTCATTCTATCCAGGTTTTACAATTACTAAACCAGCGAGCTGGGAATTGAGATGCGGTAAAAAAGATGGTATTAGTGCAGGTACTTATTTTAGTGTCAATGATAATATTTGGGATGGTGGATATAGAAAATCATTGTATTCAAATGTAAGAGCATTAACTCAATATGACATAAGTTTAATGTTCACATCAACAAATAAAGAGCTTCATATAGACGCAAACTAATCATATTAATGAAAAAAGTGTATTTTATAATCCTCATATTTTTTATGAGGATTACTTTTTCGCAAATTATCATCTATCCTAAAATTGGATTAGCTTTATCTTATAGCAAAAAAATAGAGGGTAGCCCTTACATTTATGGATTCAAAGAATATGATAAGGGAATAAAATCTAAACACTTGGGCAATTATAGTGGGTTTGATTTAGAAAAAAGAATCTCAAAACACAGTATTTTTTTCAATTATTCATCAAAAACCATTTACCTTAGTAATTCTGTATATATTACACCATTTGAACACCCAAATACAAAAGTTGGCAACCACTCTGAGGGAACAGAATTACTAACATATGGTATAAGTTATGCTTATAATTTAGATTTTCATTTATTAAAAAAGAAAAAGTTAAATGTTACATCAGTTTATGATGATTACGTTAGAGATAAGCATTGGCTAAATTTTTCTGTGGCACCGTTTGTAGGTATAGGTATAAGCAAGCTATTAAACACTAATTGGAATAGCACTCAAAATGAAAGTGAGCCCTGTAAAGAAAACAGCATTGATACAACTAGCGCTGGAACTTTAGTTTCAGGTATTGGTTGGGATTCATTTGATTGTGATGGAGCAAAAACAATTAATAAAATTGAACAGAGTAAACGAGGATTTTCATTATTATTAGGTGTTAAATTTACTTTTCTAAGACAATATAAAAATGGCATATCAGTATCTTTTGTTTACAATCCGCATTTTACAACTTTCTTAAAGGCAACATATTCTACAAAAATAGAAAATGTGAAAGAAGTCCAGTCTGCAACTTTTGCTTCTAAAGGTAAAAATATAGGTATTTACCTATCTTACCCCATAACCATACTAAACAAAAAAGGAGAGCGTTATAGAGATAGACACCCAAAAGAATAGGGTGTTATGATATAGATTTTATGGGAGAAGCCG
>JAYVIQ010000116.1:0-5756 GCA_043770215.1 Cytophagales bacterium
TTTTTGAGGCTCTTGCCATATTTCCTTGCACTTATTACAATAAAAAGTTAGATATTTATCTAATATAAAACAAGTTATGGGTTTTTCAGTAGGCTCTAACTATTTTTAGTTTTTATTTATTTTGTGAATATCCGTTATTGTAGCAGTAGTGGAATTGATTATTGATTTTGGGCGAAACCCTATCTGGTCAGGCTCTATGTTCTCTCTTTTTTTGCTGAAAAAGCAAAAAAGAGCTCCGCTTTGATCCTTTTCGCAAAAAAAATAATAGGTACTGGTATCATTGCGGATATTCACAATTTATTTTAGCATTTTGGAAATAATTAAATCAGTAACCTCAATTTATTAACAAGGTACAGATTTTTAATAAAGATTTAGTTCATTATTTACCCCGTGCAATTCAAAAAAAATAATGGTATTTAACTACTATTTAAGCTTCCCCAATCAAATCTATAGCACTATTTATTGCAGATTGTCCAGGGTTATTGCCTCCAATCATTTCTGCAATTTTGCCAATTCTTTCTTCGCTTTCTATTTTGCGTATGTTGCTGCTAGATACTTGTCCGCTATGATCTTTATAAACAAAAAAGTGATGTTGCCCTTTGGCTGCAATTTGTGGTAAATGAGTAATACAAATCATTTGATGATTTTCTCCCATTTTTTGCATTAATGCGCCCATTTTCAAGGCTATCTCACCAGAGATACCCGTATCTATTTCATCAAAAATAATGGTGGGCAAATGTATTTTTTCTGCTAATAAAGATTTTACAGCAAACATAAGTCTAGAAAATTCACCACCAGAAGCAGCTTTACTCATTTCTTGTAAAGCTATGCCTTTGTTGGCACTAAACATAAATTGAATGTCATACAGCCCAAATACAGTAGCTTGTGGAGTAGGGGTAAATTCAATTTTAAAACCTGCCTCGCTAATGCCTAACAATTGACAGATAGAAATAATTTTTTGATTTATGCCCTCGCTTTTTGCACTTCTATTTTTGTGCAACTTTTCGCCTAAAACTACTAACTGTTTATTCTCTTCCTTTAACTTTTTCTCTATTTTGCTAATTTCTTGGTCGAAATTAGCAACCAAATTGGTTTTTTGTATTAGTTGATCTCTTAAAGCAATTAGTTCTACTACTTCCAACACTTTATGTTTTCTAAGCAAATTTTGCAAAGTAGTGTATTGATCTAGTTTTAGCTGAGCATTATCCTCATCTATGTCTAAACTTTCGTTCTCTTTTACTATTATTTTGTACAGCTCTTGCAAGGAAGTTGACAGCTCTAGCATTTGCTCATCTAACGCTGAATATTTGCCAGATAGTTTAGCCAAATTTTTGGTTTGTTGTAAAGACAAGGCAAGCAAACTAGAAATGGAAATTTCTGAACTTTCTATAATTTGATCTAATTCTGCCAAATTACTTTTTATTTCAGAAAAATTTTCAATGCTTTTTACTTCATCTTGTAATATTTTTTGGTTTATCTCTTCTAGTTTTATGGCACTTAACTCATTTAATAAAAATAAGTTATATTCTTGTTCTTTGCTTCCTCTTTCAGCATTTGACTGTAAATCAAGCAATTGTTTTTTCAAATGACGCAAAAGTTTATACTGAGCTGTGTACTCTTTTTTCAATTCAAGAGAGTCACTTAAAAAATCTAGAACATCCTCTTGGTATTCTTTTGTATGTAGCTGCTGAGTTTCATTTTGTGAATGAATGTCTATAAGCCTATTGCCTAAAGTTTTTAGAACATCTAATGTTACAGGGGAGTCATTTATAAAGGCTCTAGACTTTCCTGCAGGATTTATTTCTCTTCTTATTAGAGTTTTGGTTTCATAATCTAAGTCTAAAGTTTCAAAAAGTGAGTGCAAATTATATTTTCCTATGTCAAAAGAAGCCTCTACAATACATTTTTGTTCTTTGTCTAACAAAGTATTTACATCTGCTCTTTGCCCAGTAATTAAACCTAAAGCACCTAATAGGATAGATTTACCCGCTCCAGTTTCTCCTGTAATGGTATTTAAACCTTCTTGGGGTTTGAAATTAAGCTGTTGTATAAGTACGTAATTTTGTATTTTTAGAGAGCACAGCATAATTAAAATTGATGAATTTCGTCGGTCATGATTTCTAGAATTTCATTCAATTCTAAAACTTGTTTGTTACGGATTTTGTCACTAAAATAAACTTTACTGTTTTCTACCTCATGAATAACTCCAAAAAACACAGCTTTGTTAGCCATTACAATGTGTATGTCTCTGGCCAGAAGCTTTAGAATTTCTTCAGCTTTAGGGAGTTTAACTCTAATGATTTTTTTAGGCATCTTGTTTAGTCAATCCCATTAGATAGTTTTTAAATCCGCTAAAGTCTTTCCCCATAGGAATTGATACTTTTTTTCTGTTGATAATATCTAACAATCTTTGAGGTATTTCTACTTTTTCACCAATTTCTTCTTCTACAATATCTGCAAATTTAGAGGCATCAGCTGTAGCCAAAAACACACCTACATACGCATCGTTTTTTGTGCTTAAATACTCTTTTATTCCTAAATATCCTAAAGCAGTATGAGGGCACATAATGTAGTTGGTTTGTTTAAAAACAGCATGCATGGCTTGTCTTGTTTGAGTATCACTAAAACTAGAGCCACTAATATTTTCTATTACCTTTTTGAATTCGTTTCCATTCAAGGCAAGCAACCTAGGGAAGTTACTAGGGTTGCCTACATCCATAGCGTTTGATATGGTTGATACAGATGGTTTTGCATTAAATACACCTGTTTCTAAATACGTTGGTACAACATTGTTTGCATTTGTTGTAGCCACAAAATGATCTATGGGTAACCCCATATTTTTTGCAATAAATCCGCCGCAAATGTTTCCAAAATTACCAGATGGAGTACAAAAAACAAGCTTTTTACCTTCTAATTTACCTTCTCTTTTTAGTTGAGCGTAGGCATTGAAATAATAAAAAGATTGAGGGATAAGCCTAGCAATATTTATAGAATTGGCAGAGCTTAAATTCATAGTAGAACAAAGTTCTTTGTCTAAAAAGGCTTGTTTTACCAAAGCTTGGCAATCATCAAAAACGCCATCTATTTCTAAAGCAGTAATGTTTTGACTTAAAGTAGTGAGTTGCATTTCTTGGCTCATACTTACTTTTCCTGATGGGTAAAGAATGGTTATGGAAATACCATCCATACCTAAAAAGCCTTGAGCTACAGCACTGCCTGTATCGCCAGAAGTAGCTACCAAAATATTAATGTCTTTTTGCTCTTTTTTTAAGTAATAACTCATGAGTCTAGACATAAATCTTGCGCCAAAATCTTTAAAAGCTAAAGAAGGCCCGTGAAACAATTCTAAGCAATAGATAGAGTCATGTAAATGAACAGTAGGAGCATCGAAATTTACGGCATCATATACCAAATCTTTCAAATCTGACTCTGGTATCTCATCGCCAATAAGAGCTTTAGTTACTTCTAAAGCAATTTCTTGAAATGATAATGTATGAATGTTTTCAAAAAAACTAAGGGGTAATTTTGGTATAGAAGTAGGCATAAATAAGCCATTATCATCTGGCAAACCTTTAAAAACAGCTTCTTTCAAATCCACTTCAGCTACTTCTCCTTTTGTACTATATAATTTCACAAAACACGTATTTAAAATCTATAAAGCAAAGATAACATTTTTTTGCTTTTTGGTCTTAGAATTTATAGCTCTAAAAGTTATATTTAACATTAAACAAAATCCAATTTGGTTTAATATTAAATAAGGCAACCTACTTATCCAATAAGTACAATAGTTTTAATCTTCGAATTCTTTGGTTATCTTCGTTTATAATAAAATGAACTAAATATGAAGCCATTGTTGTTGTTTTCTTTTGTAATAGGGTATTTTTTACTGTTGTTGTTGGTGGCTTATTTTACCTCTAAAAATTCTAATAACGATTCTTTTTTCAATGGTAATAAAAACAGCAATTGGTTATTGGTTGCTTTTGGAATGATTGGTACATCACTTAGTGGGGTTACCTTTGTAAGTGTACCAGGAACAGTAGGTGCAATTGGATTTAACTATTATCAAGTGGTTATAGGTTATTTCATTGGGTATATAGCCATTATGTTTGTGTTGTTGCCCCTTTATTATAAGCTAAATTTAACCTCAATTTATCATTACTTAGACCAAAGATTTGGTGCAAAAACATACAAAACTGGGTCTGTTTTTTTTATTGTTTCTAGAACCCTTGGAGCCACAGCTAGGTTGTATTTAGTAGTAAATATTTTACAAATATTTATTTTAGACAAGATGGGGGTGCCATTTGTAGTCACTACAGTGGTTATCTTGCTTTTAATTTTAATGTATACTTTTGAGGGTGGGGTAAAAACGATTATTTATACAGATACCCTACAAACAAGTTTTATGCTTATTGGATTACTAGTATGTATTTTTTCTATCCTTTACTCTTTAAATTTAAGTTTCGGTGAGGCATTTATGCAATTGTCAGATGCCAAGCTCACAAATATTTTTAATGCAAACGTAAATGAATCTGGCTTTTTTGTAAAGCAAATACTTGGGGGTGCATTTATAACTATAGCCATGACAGGACTAGACCAAGAAATGATGCAAAAGAACATAAGCGTAAAAACCCTAAGAGATTCACAAAAAAATATGCTTGTATTGGCCATAGTATTGCTTTTTGTAAATTTTCTTTTCTTGATGATGGGCGGTTTGCTGCATTTGTATGCTCAAAAAAATGGATTGAGTTTGGTGGGAGATGATATTTTTCCTGGTATAGCGTTGGGGGGGTATTTGGCACCAATTATAGGTGTTATATTTATACTTGGGTTAATTTCTGCTTTATTTCCTAGTGCAGATGGAGCCTTAACAGCTTTGACCTCATCATTTTGCATAGATATTTTAGGTTTTAACAAAGAGAGCTTAAGCACGGAAAGTAATAAAAAAAGAAAAAGATTGTTCGTTCATATTTCCTTTACAGTTATTTTCTTCTTGTGTGTCATGATTTTTAAATGGATAAATGATAAAAGTATAATAGATATAATTTTAAAGGTTGCCGCCTATACGTATGGACCATTGCTTGGTTTATTTGCATTTGGAATACTTACAAAAAGAAAAGTAAATGATGCTAAATCTATTTGGGTTTGTTTGCTTGCTCCTGTGCTAATACTGATTTTAGATGTGTTAAATAATGCAGATTGGTTTATAAAAAAACTGGTTTTAGATGAAATTTATGCTGAGCAGTTAAAAGAAATTTCTGCAACCTTGTTTGGTGGATTTAAACTAGGGATAGAAATTTTAATTATAAATGGTGTATTGACATTTGCTGGACTTTGGATTATTTCTAGAAGTCCAAATGATAAAATTCTGATGAAATAGTAAAGGCATTTACAACATACCAACTAAGTTTTGTCAAGATCTAAAGAAATTTCTGAACATTTGATTTATAATACAATGAATATTTTTACGAAGCTTCAGGTTAAAATTGAAAAAGGTGAAATCGTATTATTAGGGGACGAGCAAAGAAATTTATTGAAGATTTCAAGAAATTTAACACCTTTATGGTAGCTGATTGGAAATTGTTGTTTGGGACCCCCCGCTGATTGTAGTACAATGTCGTTAAGTTAAGAAAAACTTAAAGAAATAATAAGAGAAGTTACGAAAATTCTGTAAATTCAGATAGTAAAAAACAGGGAATAAGTGAAGAAGCCCTTTACCTAGAAGGGCTTTTTTCACACACCACTAAACGTATTGATAA
>JAYVIQ010000117.1:0-5519 GCA_043770215.1 Cytophagales bacterium
ATAGAGCAAGTCTTACTTATATCAAATTCAGATAATAAACGTATTATTTACTACTTTTGGTAAATGATAGATAAGTTATATACACCAGAGCAAAAAGAGTTTGTAGATGAACTAAAAAAACTTATTGAGGATAAGCTCTTGGTGAAAATAGTATTTAGCAAAAGTTCTAATCCAGAATTAAAACAAATTCATGGTCAGATAGTAGAAGTAAAAGAAGGCACTAAAATAAAGCTTACATTTAGGTTTACAACAAGAGATGAAGTTAAAAATTTTTCTATTGATGAATTAGCTAATTTTATAAGTGAGCATTGTCCTAATACTTTTAAGAATATCTACACAGAATCTTTAATGGGCGAAGTAAACTTAATGTACTCTAAAAAATATAAACCAAGCATTCTCAGAAAAAATAAAGTTATAAATAAAGAGATAACCTCTTCTCATAATAGAGAAAAACAGAAAAATATACCATTAGATACTCTTTTTTTAAAGCATTTGGGAGTAACAGATGATAAAGGAAATCTTATACCCAAAATGGCAGATAAGTTTCGCCAGATAAATAGATACATAGAAATAGTAGAAGACCATTTAAAGCAAATAAAAGCAAAAAACACACTTAAGATTGTAGATATGGGATCGGGAAAAGGCTACCTAACCTTTGCTCTTTTTGCGTATTTAAAAGAAAAAAATATTTCAGCTCAAGTGATAGGAGTGGAGCTGAGACCAGAATTGGCAAATTTATGTAATAAAATTGCTCATGACTGTAATTATGATGGTCTGCAATTTGTTTCAAAGAAAATAGAAGATTTTAAGACAGATGAGATAGATGTTCTTATTGCTTTGCATGCCTGTGATACTGCCACTGACGATGCTATTGCTGCAGGTATAAATGCAAATTGCGAGTTGATTATTTGTGCACCATGTTGCCACAAACAAGTAAGGCAATCTATAGACAAACAGCAAATAGTAAATCCTATAATGCGTTACGGAATTTTTACAGAGCGTAGTTGTGAAATGCTTACAGACACCCTAAGAGCCATGATTTTAGAATCTAAAGGGTACAAAACTAAAGTTTTTGAGTTTGTTTCTAATGAGCATACGCGTAAAAATATAATGCTTAGTGCCGTAAAAACTAGCATGCCAAAAGATAATGCAGACGAAATACAAAGTCTTAAACTAAACTATGGCTTATCTACCCACTATTTAGAGAAATTGATTTGATGCATTGGGTTACTTTATTTTTCTATTAGCATTTACTATGAATAGTTTTAACTAAAAAATAATAAATGATGAAAAATTACAATTCTTCTAATTCTTTTTTAAACCCACCACTTAAGATAGGGAATCTATACCAACTTCTAGGGTCTACATTGTACTCATCTAAATGAAAAGATGGTGCATATCGTTCTCTTTTCCATTGATTTCTAGACCATAAAGTAAAAAACTTTGTGATATATTTTTTAAGCTTATCTTCTGTATATTTATTTGAATCTTTTAACGCAGAAAACACTTCTTTTGGGCTTTTGTATTCTCCAATAGCTAAATTTTCAATCAGACCCAAAACATCATAAGGCATTAAGTCATCTTCGTCTGTTTGTTTGTTTTCTAATGGTCGTAGTTCTGCAGTAGGCTGCAAGATGTTTACAAAACGCAAGCCTGTATAACCTAATTCTTTCTCAGCCCAAAGTAACCAATTCCGAATAAAATACTTGTCTATACCAGCTATTGGAGATATTCCACCAGAAGTGTCACCATCCATAGTAGCATATCCTACACTTGCTTCACTGCGGTTAGAGGTAGCCATAAGCAAAGCACCTTTTATGTTTGTAAGCATCCAAATTATAGGAGATCTACTTCTTGCCTGTATATTTTGCATAGCCAAATCATCGGTATTCCAATTCAGTTTTCTACCTATATTCGCTTCTATTTTTGCAGTATATCCATTTACCTCATCTTCTATTTCCCAATCGTAAAATATGGCCCCTATAGATTTTGCTAGCTCTTTGGCAGACTCAAAGGTATTGTCAGATGAGTTGCGTGTCCCTTGGTAAGCTGTAGTTAAAAAATGACTACAAATTTCTTCACTAGTACTTACCTTTCCTATTAAATGTCCAAAATTTGATTTTGTTAAGAACATTTCAATCCCAAGTTCTTTAATACCTTTTTCAATAAGCTGATGTACTAAAACTGCACAAGTAGCTGAGTCGGCCCCACCACTTAATGATAGTACAAAACCTTTGCTATAGGTTTTACGCATGTAATCAAACAAAGCTAGGCATTCAGCATCTAAAAATTCTTGTTCTTTTGTATTTGTTGATGGTAGATTATTATTTGGCTTTGCATCAATGGATGTATGAATCATTTGGAAATTCTTGAAAGACAAAAGCTCGTTTCTTTCTAACAAAATTCCATTTTGAGCAATCATCAACTCTCCATCATAAATCATTCTTCCTGCTTCATTGCCAAGCAGATTTGCAAAAACATAGGTACATTCAAACCATTCAGATCCATTTAAAACTAGTTCTTGTCTTTGTACTGTTTTACCAAATGCAAAGTGACTTGCGCTAGGGTTTAAAATAATATCTACTCCTTTTTCTTTGTGCCTAAAACCAGGTCTTTTTTTACCTTTCCAGGCATCTTCGCAAATTTCAAAGGCAATTCTTTTTCCCTTCACATCATAAATAAGATCTCCAAAAGGATAAAAAGTATTGTTAATTTGGATTTGGTTTACTTCATCAGCTCTCCATGGTTCGAACCATCTTTTTTCGTAGTGTACACCGTCATTAGCTAAAAATTGTTTGGCACTAAATCCTAAAATTTGTTGGTCATGTACTAAGCAAACAGCATTATAATTTTTGCCATTAAATGAAACAGGTAAACTAAAGCAAACAGCAATTTTCTCTGTTTCTTTTACCAAATCAACTAATATTTCTAATGATTTTGTATAAATCCAATTGCTCAGAAATAAATCTTCGCATCCATATCCGGTAATAACCATTTCTGGTAGGCAAAGTAAATCTATACTATTTTTTTTTGCTTCTAAAATAGCATTTTTTATATTTTGCGTATTGTTTTGCCAATCAATGGGGGTTTGATTAAGGCAAGCGGCAGCAATTTTAAAAGACTTATTCAAGATTTTTATATACTTCTAATGTTTTACACGCATTTTCTGCAGCATGTTGCTCGGCCTTTTTCTTGCTTGGACCAGCACCTTTACCAACTTGTTCGTAATTTAATAAAACTATAGAAATAAATGACTTTTTGTGGCTGTCGCCATCTTCTGTAAGAATTTGAAACTCTATTCTATGTCCGTTTTTTTGTGCCCATTCAATTAGCATAGACTTAAAGTTTCTATTGTTGTCTATAACTATTTGTATGTCTAAATAAGGCCTTATAAGTCTATTAATGATAAATTCGTAACAATATTTGTACCCATGATCTAGGTACACCGCACCTACAAAAGCTTCTAAGGCATTGCCATACACGGAGTTAGATACTCCATTTCCTTTATGATTTATAGAAACAAGTCTACGTAAACCTATTTTTTCTGCTAAAGCATTTAGGCTTTCTCTCTTTACTAATCTACTTCTAAGTTCTGTAAGAAATCCTTCGTTTTTAAAAGGGAATTTATTGAATAAAAATTCAGCTACGGCAGCACCAAGCACAGCATCACCTAAAAATTCCAGCCGTTCATTGCTTTGTTCTGAAATAGAACTATGCCTAAGAGCTAGTTTATATAATTCGAAATTTTTTGGTTTTTTACCTACTATACCAGAAATAGAGGCAAAAAGGTTTCTTTCATCAGAACTTTGCTTACGAAAGAAACCCCACACAAGAATATTAATTTACTTTTTTGAATATCACAGATGCGTTGTGTCCACCAAACCCAAATGTGTTGCTCAATGCTATATTTACTTCTCTATGTTGTGCTTTGTTAAAAGTTAAATTCAACCTAGAATCAAAACTTTCATCATCCGTTGTATGGTTGATGGTAGGAGGTATAATTCCTTTTTGAATAGCCAATATACATGCAAGTGCTTCTACAGCACCAGCAGCACCTAAAAGATGGCCAGTCATACTTTTTGTTGAACTTATATTTAATTTAAAAGCATGGTCACCAAAAATGTTCATTATGGCTTTTATCTCGCCAACATCTCCAAGAGGTGTAGACGTACCGTGTACGTTTATGTAATCAATATCTTCTGGTTGTAATCCTGCATCTTTTAGTGCATTTCTCATTACATTAGTTGCTCCTAGCCCTTCTGGATGTGGAGCAGTTAAATGATAAGCGTCTGAAGAAAGACCAGATCCTATTACTTCTGCATATATTTTTGCGCCACGCTTTACAGCGTGCTCATATTCTTCTAAAATCAAAGCTGCTGCACCTTCTCCCATGACAAAACCGTCACGTTCCTTATCAAAAGGACGGCTTGCAGTTTCTGGAGAATCGTTTCTTTCGGATAGAGCTTTAAGCGCATTAAATCCGCCTATTCCTGCGGCTGTAATAGCCATTTCAGAACCACCTGATACAATTACATCTGCCTTTCCAAGCTGTATGTAAGTGTAAGCATCTATAAGAGCGTTTGTAGATGATGCACAAGCAGAAACAGTAGAAAAGTTAGGTCCTCTAAACCCATGTTTTATAGAGATTTGACCAGCGCTTATATCTATTATCATTTTTGGGATAAAGAAAGGATTGAAACGAGGTGTTCCATCTCCACTAGCGAAATCAGTAACTTCTTTTTCAAAAACATCTATACCTCCAATTCCAGCACCCCAGATTACACCTATACGGTCTGGATCAGTAGTTTCTTTGGAAAGATTAGCATCTAATATGGCTTCATCTGCAGCAATCATTGCATACTGACAAAATGGATCCATTTTCCTTGCTTCTTTTCTGTCGAAATAATCTTCGATATTGAAATTTTTTACTTCACAAGCAAATTTAGTTTTATGCTTTGAAGCGTCGAATTTTGTGATAGGGGCTGCACCAGACTTACCATTGGCTAAACCTTCCCAATACTCAGAAAGGTTATTGCCAATAGGTGTTAAAGCTCCAAGTCCGGTAACAACAACTCTTTTTAAAATCATAAAAAGATTGTTAAAGTTGGTCTTGCGACACTTAGTTGAATTTTGTAATTACTTAACGTTTTGCTCTAGGTAAGATACCGCATCACCTACTGTGGTGATGTTTTCAGCTTGATCGTCAGGAATAGAAATATTGAATTCTTTCTCGAATTCCATAATTAATTCAACTGTATCTAAAGAGTCAGCTCCTAGATCATTTGTGAATGAAGCTTCGTTTGTAACTTCAGTTTCTTCAACTCCTAATTTGTCGATTATAATCGACTTTACTTTTTCTGCAATTTCAGACATAACACAATATTTTTTTATGTTGCGGTGCAAAGAAATAGAATTCAATCCTATTTAGCAAACAATTTTTTCAACATTGTTAGGAATATATCTTTTGATGTACTGTTTTATCTTGTATATTTGCATAACAAAATCGCCAAATGGCTAAG
>JAYVIQ010000118.1:0-4500 GCA_043770215.1 Cytophagales bacterium
GTGATTTTGGGCGAAACCCTATCGGGTCAGGCTCTACGCTCTCGCTTTTTTTGCTGAAAAAGCAAAAAAGAGCTCCGCTTCGATCCTTTTCGCAAAAAATAATAGGTACTGGTATCATTGCGGATATTCACATAATGTTTTTTTCATTTAATTTATTGTTAAGAAAATGTTAAATATAACTTTAATTAACTAAAAAACCTTTTCGCAAATTGCCAATTCTATTTTCTGTTTAGAATGCACCATAGCTATCAAAAAAATATCGCCCCCTCTTTCTAATTTCAATTTAGAGTGTAGTGTATTGCTATCTAAACTATTGGCTCTAGATATGATATTGGCTCTTTTTATATTTTTTTGTTTTAACGCTTTTGTGGTTGGCGCTATTTTGTCTAAAACCTTAAAGCACCTGCCTGGGAAATTGTTTATGTACTCATCTGAAGTAGAAATAGATGGTGCTAGAGTAGCCAATGTGCCAAATTTTTTATTGATTTGGTTTGCCATTTCTGCTTTTCTAAACCCTACAAATGGATCATACAAATAGGTTTTTGGTTCAGATAAAAGCCCTATGCTTGTTTCATCTTTATCAAAATCCATAGCAAAAGCGTGTGCTGTTTCTAACTCTATTGCTTCTATTGTACACGCGTCAGCATTTTGCTCTAACAAAAATAAAATTTCTTTACACTCGTTTTTGTGGCTAATTACCCAAATTTTAGAAACGTATTTCAATTGATTTTTTGCCACCGCAAGGTTTAGCATTGGAGACCCTTTGACCAAAACCTGTTTTGTTTTGCTGAGCAAAAGCTCTAAATGTTCTAAAACATTGGGCAAACTATCTGCAAAGTCATACACCCTTGCTTGGTTATGCCTTCTGTCTGGATCTAGGTAGATGAGGTCATAGATTTTAGTGCTATTTTTTAGAAAATCTACAGCATCAGCACAAATTACGTTTATGTTATTTGCACCAATTTCATTGAAATTATGAACTGCAAATTGGCATACTTCAGCATTCATTTCTATGTAATCACAAGATGTATATGTTTTGCTAAAGGCCAAGCAATCTATACCCAAGCCACCTGTTAAATCTATCATAGACTTGCCACTAAAAAGCGATGACTTGAAACTAGCTGTACTTTCAGAGCTGCATTGTTCTGCACTTAATTCATTGGCAAACAATAGTCTATGGTTATTGTGCCAACTAGGAAGTTTTTTTACTACTCTTTGTTTTTGCTTTATTTGCATCAACAAAAAACCCATACTTTCCTTATGGAGAGTATGGGTTTTAAGCGCCAAAGACCTAGAGTCTTCTAAACTATTCTTTTTTATAAACTCAAATTGCTCTTGGCTTAGCATGGCTTAGCCTACCAACTTATTAGCAGCCAAGTACAAGCCAATTTGTACTGCATTTGTTGCTGCTCCTTTACGTAAATTGTCAGCCACTATCCACATATTTACAGTATTTGCTTGGCTCAAATCTCTACGGATACGACCTATAAATACTTCATTTTTCTTGTGAGCAAATTTTGGCATTGGGTAAATGCTTTTTGATGGATCATCTTGTATGATAATGCCAGGAGTAGCAGCCAATAACTCTCTTAGTTCGTTTACATCAAAATCATTTTCAAACTCTATGTTTACAGATTCTGAATGTCCACCCATAACGGGTAATCTAACGGTAGTAGCCGTTACTTGTATAGAATCGTCTGACAATATTTTCTTTGTTTCATTGATCATCTTCATTTCCTCTTTAGTGTATCCATTATCTAAAAAAGAATCTATTTGAGGGATGATGTTTAAATCTATTTCATAGGGATATACTTTTTCTACTGTAGTATCTCCTCTGCGTTCTGCCATCATTTGGTCTACGGCTGCTTTGCCAGTACCTGTAACTGATTGATAAGTAGATACAACAACACGTTTTACTTTGTATTTTTTATGCAAAGGAGCCAAAGCCAAAACCATTTGTATGGTAGAGCAGTTTGGGTTTGCTATAATTTTATCTTCTTTTGTAAGTTGGTTAGCGTTTATTTCTGGTACAACCAATTTTTTGGTAGCATCCATACGCCAAGCAGAGCTATTGTCTATAACTACAGTACCCACTTCAGCAAACTTAGGTGCCCATTCTAGAGATGTACCACCTCCAGCAGAGAATATGGCTATGTCTAATTTAAGATCTACAGCTGTTTGTAAACCAATTACAGAATATTCTTTGCCTTTGTACGCTATCTTTTTACCTACCGAACGCTCAGAAGCAACTAGGTATAATTCTGTAAAAGGGAAGTTCAATTCAGCTAGAACTTCGAGCATTTCTCCACCTACTAAACCAGTGGCACCAACTACTGCAATTCTCATAATATTCTTTAAATTTTAAAATCGATTGCAAAGATAAATAAAAAACGTTATTCTTTTGATTTCTCCTTTTTTTATTTGGTTGCCTTAGAAAAAGTTAGCTCTGTTTATGGTTTAAATTCCCCAATGTTTTGTGCCAGCAATCAGCAATTCTGGTTTTTAGGGGTTCATAAAAATGGGAGTGTATTTGTTTGTTGTTTATTTGTGTTATTTACACATGCCCACATGGATTTTTAGCTTCTCTTGGGGCAGAATTTTTGCACTAAAACTAGATTTATAAAACCAAAGTTGTATCAGCTACAAAACTGTATTTGGAAAATGAAACTCTGCCTTTTTGGTAGGTGCGGTTAGCTTTTCGTTGTTTTTTTAAAACGTAGGCCTTTTTGTGGTACAGTATGTAAGGCTTATTCTTTTCCAAGTTTTGTTTTAGCTTTGCTTTTAGCGTTAACATTTGTTCTATTTCAATTTAATTTTTTTTGTTAAAGGGTCGTATTCGTAGTTCACAATATTTTCATTTAGTATCAACTGGATTGTTTCTTCGATTAGGTCAAAAGGAACTACAAACCATTCTCTCGGATTTAGTCTTTGTCCCTTTTCATTAAACAAGTCAATGTCTAAACAAGCATTTGCAAAAAACCGATGTAAAAGGCTTTCTAATTTGTCGGCATTTCTGTTGTAAATAGGGTATTTTCCTTTTAGATGTACATCTGAAAACAAGTAAGTTGCTTCATTTTTTGCATTTTTTATTCTTTCTTCTACAGAATTACTTGCAAAACCAATTTTGTATAAATTTTTAATATTTAGAATTTCAGGACGTTTTGATTTAGTCTGTAATACATAAATATAACCGGTTAACTCATCTTCTTCATTTACAAGTCCCGTATTCACAAACAAATCTTGTTCGATTTTCTCATAAGTATTGGTAATCAATTTTCCGTTTTTTTGGATTTGTTTACCTAACGAACGATATAGCATATTACTGTAAGTTCCATTCTCAAAAATGGTTCTTGTTCTGCCTTCAACTCTTACTCGATTACCTGATTTTTGCTCCCATTCTTCTTTTTTCAAATTCGCTGATTCCAAATAGAGCAATAAACCATCCATTAAATAAAAGTCTCCAACGTGTAGATTTTTTTCAATGTTTGTAAATGGTAAAATCTTTCTTTTTCCTTCTTTTATTTCTTTATGGACTTTTTGAAATAGTACTTCATATTTCTCAAATTCCTTTTCTTTCATTGGCTTTCGTTGAGCAACAAAATCTGCTTCAGCTCTGTCTTCTGGTCTAGGTGTATGTTTGAACTTGAATATATCTAAGTCTTTATCAGCATCTAATAAACCTAAATCATCATCATTTAAAATATCATCAATAGTTTGTTTTTCCATTTCTACATAGCCCAGAAGGTTGTGCCTGTCAAATGGTTTTAGAACTTTCTTTTGTGTTTCATTTTCTCTAAAGTTTTTCAGTTTTGCTAGCAAACCATATTCAGACATACTTGATTTGTTTGGCTCTCTTTTGTTTTTATCAAAGAAGGTGTTTATCTCTTCAAACGAATCAATAAGCCTGTCTTCATCTGTTTTTACATTGGAAGTTTTGGCTATTGAATCTAATAATCCAAAATCGTCATCATCAAAAATGTCGTCTAGTGTTAGTTTCTTCTTATCCATTTGCAAGTGCTCTTTTACGTTTTAATTCTCTTAAAAACACTAATGCTTCTGCCATTCTTTTTTCTTTGTGGTCAAATGCTTGAATATTGGGTTGCTCACCATTATTATTCTTTACCCATTCTTTGATTTTTGGCCATAACAAAATCGCTTCTTCTTCGGTCATTTCAAATTTGGTAGATTGAATATGCTCGTCTATTAGTTTTAAAACTTGTGTTGTTACTGATTTTGATAAAATTTCGAACGCTTTTTGAAAAGGATTTATTCTATCAATCAGGTCAATGTGAATGTCATCAATGTTAACAAAACTGCCTGCCATTCTTATAAACTTCTTGTCGCCTTGTTCTTCAATCGTACTATTTTTTATTACAGAATCAACAACTACGTGTTGTCTAACTGCTTCTACATCTTCATCACTTAAATCAGGATATACTTCACGAATAATTTTTGGAATCAAAACCGTATTAATAACTTCCGGTTCTAGATTTCCCGGCA
>JAYVIQ010000119.1:0-9510 GCA_043770215.1 Cytophagales bacterium
GTTTTGAAGATTATAAATCTAGATTGTAAAAGCATATTATTTTTCATTTGCAATTAGAGTATTAGGGAATATTAAACATGTTTTTTTGCAAAATTGCTTTGTAAGAAAATAAATCAATAGAAAATTCTATTGTTAGAGAATAAATTATGAATGAGGTTATAGAAAAGGATTTTTCTGTTAAACCTCATGTAATTTATTCTCTTTTTTTACACTTTTATTTTATAATAGTTTTAGATTTTATTTGTCTTCCAGTGATTTAGTACTCAAATTTTAAGTACATTTTGTATGTTACCATTCTTTTAAATTTTCTTAATTAAGCTAAAATATTGGTTTTTGGTGGACTTTTTGTAAGTACGTTAGATTTTTTATTTGTTAGTTCTTTATAGATTACAAAAGAAAATCCAAGGGTTACTATTGAAATAAGTAAAATAGAAAAAACAAGAGATATTTGCTCTCCTAAAATGTAACTTTGGGGCTCAAATTTAAATTCTATTTTATGATTTCCAGCAGGTATTTTTAATGCTCGTAAAATATAGTTCACTCTAAATATCTCAGATTCTCTTCCATCTATGTAAGCTTTCCAGCCAGCGGGGTAGTATATTTCAGAGAAAACTGCTAGACCATCACCTAAATTTGAGCTGCTATATTTCATATTATTAGGTTTGTATTTTTCAAAATTTATTTTCCCAACAGAAAGCGTTTTTAAGTCACTTTTAAATTTACTTCTATCTATTACTGCTATTTTTTCAGGTTTAAAACTAGAATCTCCTAAAAAAGCCATTTCTTGATCAGCAGATTCTACTTCTTTAATGTTAGAAACAAACCAAGCGGGACCAAAAACTCCATTGTTAGCTTGTACTTTTCTTTCTTGTGTAATCACATACTTTGTATTCAACATATTTATTACATTCATATTGAATTTACTGATTTGTCTTTCAATCAAATCTTGGTAACGTTGCATTTTGGCTGCATCGTATCCGCCAATAGAATTATGAAAATAGGAGCAATTATTGGTGTTAAATGGATCGTTCAAATCAAAAACTCTGTAATATGATTTATCCTTTAAGATCTCTAAGTTGGCATCATCAGGTTGTAATTCAGATGCATTTTCTACATATTCATAAGAATCCCAATTCAAATATTTCCAATCAATACTCCATAAATCAAAAATAGAAATTGCCGATAGAGCTACAACTAATGCTGTTTTATTAAACGTGTTTTGCAAATATAAATAAATAGAAACAATGGCTAAACCGCTAAATATAAGAACATGAGCCAATGAATTAGATAACAATTCAAGTCTATATTGTTTTAACATATCAGTTTGATCAAGGTTTAACTGTTGTGGATAGTATCCTAAATTTCCATTTGTTTTGGTTAAAAAATAAACTAAAAGAGTTAACCCTACAAAAACTCCTGAACTCAAAAAGAAAGTTTTTTTCTTTTCTTCTTTATCCTGTATGTTCATGAAAAAATCTAGGCCCAAACCAGCACCAATTACCATTGCTAAAATTACAAAGATCATAGCCATAGATACAGATCTAAATTTATTGAACAGTGGAAAATGGTCGAACATAAAATAATTAAACCATTCCATATTACGCCCCCAAGCAAAGAAAAGCATAAGAATACCCGCTACCAAAACCCAGTAGTTTTTAATTTTTTTAATGTTTACTAGGTAAAATATAAATAGAAAAAATAAAATACAACCCGCGTACACTGGGCCTGCCGTTCCAGGTTGATCCCCCCAGTAGCCAGGAATTTGTTCTCCATTCAATTCTTCGCCAGAAGCGCCACCGTACAGGTGTGGAATCAATAAAGTAAAGGACTCCCATTTACCTTGCGACCATCCAAAAGCATAGTCTTTATCTAAACCCTCTGTAACTAATTCTGCTTTTTTAGTAGTGTTAGAATCAACCACAGGGGATAATTCTTTTTTTCCTCTTATACTATATTTCTGATATTCAAAAGTAGTCCAAAGAGAAGAAATGTGTGGACCTACTGCTATTATCAAAGCAACTAATGTTAAGCCCAATACAGATATAACATGCTTAATTTCTTTGTCTAATATTCCCTTTATTATTTCAAATGAGAAATAAACTGCACCAAAAAAGCCAAAGTAAAAAATAATCTGATAATGTTTAGAAGATAATGCTAATGATATACTGAGTGCCGCTAAAACAGTTCCAAGGATGTATTTTTTTCTAAATAATAAAGCCATAGAACCCAAAATAGCTGGTGTATAGGCAATAGCTAGGATTTTTGCATAATGGCCAGCTTCTAAACATACAATGCTGTATGTATTAAAAGTATATGCAAAACCTAAAATTACAGATAGCAAACTATTTATACGTAAACATAATAGCAAAACAAAAACACCTAAAAAACTTAAAAATAGTACATCAGCCATTTGAGGCAAAATCAGTAATGCATTATTAATTTTATTTGAAAAATTATTTATAAAGTATGTTCCAGTAACGTACAAAGGCATCCCAGAAAATAACTTATTAGTCCATATTACTTCTTCATTATTATCAGCTCTGTAATCTCTAATTTCTTTGTTTCCATAAGCCGCTTGTACACCATCATGCAAAATCACTTGTTTGTCATCAAAAACCGACGGCTTTGAATAAATAAAAATGAGTGTGAGCATGATAAAAATATATAAAAATATGTTCTTGTTTACGAAATTCATATTGTAAAGTGATTAAAGTGATATTTTAAATGTTTTTAAATTTATTAAAGTTTATTGATTTTTCTAAAGAATCTAACTACTATTATGCAATGAGCATATAGAGTTTTAATAAATCCAAAATGTTTTGTAAACACCTCAAACCGATCTATTAAGGAAGAGATCTTTTTTTTATCAGAAATTCCGCCAACTAAATATTTTGAAACAATCATGTTTACATTAATATTTGAATTAGATTTTTCTAGAGCATTCAATATCCAATCTATATCAGCACAAAAACGATATTTTAGATTAAATTGACTGCATAAAGCCTTTCTTATGATAATTGATTGATGGCAAACAACCATGCCGTATTTGAAGTTTTGTTTATTGAGTTTTTTTGGTAGTTTATGAGGTGTTATAATACTTCTAACACCTATTTCTTTAAATACTTCATCTACATACATTGTTTCACCAAAGTATATATCTGAAGTAAGATTATTTATTCTAGCTATGTTTTCTAATACTTGATTATTGTAAAACTGATCGCCAGCATTCATAAAAATAATAAAATCGCCAGTAGATAATTGTTGACCTTTGTTCATAGCATCGTATAAACCAGTATCTTTTTCAGAGCTAATGATATTTATATTAGCTTTATATTTATTGATAATTTCTAGTGTGTTGTCAGTTGATTTTCCATCTATGACTAGATATTCTAAATTTTTGTAGGACTGATTTATAACGCTTAAAATTGTTTTTTCAATTAAACTTTCTCCATTATAAACAATAGTTACAACTGAAATTTTTTTATTCATAGAACACTTTACTTAATTATAAAGGTAAAATTATTTTCTTGAATTGGTCAATAAAAAAAGGTTAAATTGATTCTCATGGGGTGAATTTTATTTTTAAAGCAGAGTAAAATGCATACATTTGATTTTCAATAGAAACATAATATTATCGATAAAAAAATAAATATATTATTTGTTAATACCTACAGAGATGGTGGTGGTGCTGCAATTGCATGCCAAAGAATTATGAACGCTCTTGTTTTTCATAAAGACAAAATAGAAACTAGTTTTTTAGATTTGCCAGAAGCTTCAAAAAGCAAACTTGGTTTGAAGTTTTTTTTTTACCTGGAAAAATTACTCTTATTCCCGTTTTTAGTTAAAAAGAACGAGTTATTTAAATTTTCTTTTTCTAAGTTTGGTGTAGACATTAGTAAAAATGAAAAAGTACAAAAAGCAGATATTATACACCTTCATTGGGTAAATAATGGGTTTTTATCTATTTCAACGCTTGAAAAATTGATTCATCTTAATAAACCAATTGTATGGACTATGCATGACATGTGGCCAATTACTGGAGGGTGTACACATAGTAGAGGTTGTATGGAATTTGAAGTAAAATGTACTGGTTGTCATTATCTTCATAGCTCTAAGCAATCAGAAAATCATTTAGCAAGCAAGTATAGAATTTTCCATCATAAAAATATAAATTTTGTGGCCTGTAGCACATGGCTGTACGAATTAGCCAAAAAAAGTATAGTAACAGATGCAGAAAAGTGTTTTGTGATTCCTAATCCTTTAGATCCTATTTATGCAATAGAACCAAATGAAGCAGGGGAATCATTAGAGTTAGGTACTATAAACGTATTATTTATTTCCGCTAATATATTTGATCATAGAAAGGGCTTTAAATATTTATATGAGGCTGTTAATACTTTAAATAACGAAGGTTTTTCTATTAAGATACATGCAATTGGAAACAAGAAAGGGGTAGGGAAAAATACAGAATTTAAAAATGTCAATTTTCTAGGATACATAAATGATAAGGAAAGGTTAAAGAAAGAGTATCTAAAGGCTCATATCTTTTCTCTTCCATCCTTAGAAGAAAATTTACCAAATGTTATAATGGAGTCTTTGGCATGCGGAACTCCTGTACTTTCATTTGATATTGGTGGGATAAAGGATTTGATAATAAATTCTGAATTTGGTGAGTTGGTACAAGATGTTTCGCAAGAAATGTTTACTAATCACCTTAAAAAAATGATTCTTAAAATAAAGAATTATGACAGGAAATTTATTTCTGAGAGCACTTTAGTAAAATTCTCAGAACAGAAAATAGCAGACCAATATTTAAAAGTGTATAATTCAATCATTTAGACTTTATAATTAAATGGAAAACAAAGATGCAATAACGGAGAAATCTACTTGGTCTACGTACTGGGAGAGTTATAATCCAAACAAAGTTTTATTTAAGAATCAGTTTACAACTCTCTTTTCTAAAGTAAAAAATGGGGATAACAAACTAGATTTTCTTGAGATTGGCGGTTTTCCGGGTACTTTTTCTATATATTTTAAAAAATACAAACAATATAATGTTACACTTTTAGATTATTTTATTTCTCATGATGTGATTAATAAATTATTAAAAATCAATAATTTGAATTATAATGATCTTGAAATTATTGAATCAGATTTTTTCAACTATAAATCAGATAAAAAATATGATTTAGTATTTTCCTCTGGTTTTATTGAACATTTTGAAGACACCAAGAATGTTTTAATTAAACACAATAGCTTGTTGAAAGAAAATGGAGAGTTATTAGTTACATTACCAAATTTAAAAGGGTTAAATGGTTGGGTTCAAAAGAGATTCGATTTAAAAAATTATACTATTCACAATGTGAAATGTATGGATATAGAATTACTTAAATCTATTTGTGTAGAATTAAATTTAAAAGATTTAGAGGTTTATTATTACGGAAAACCTATGGTCTGGTTAGAAAGCACAGCAAACGTTAGTCCCATAACTAGAACGTGTATAAGACTGCTTTCTTCTATCATTAAGTTATTTCCTATTCAAGGTAAGTTTTTATCTCCTTATATAGTTTTAAGGGGAACTCGTTAATTTCAGATTTTTTTAAATCAAGATAATATAAATGCAAGTACGCCTAATTTTATTAGAAAATATTGAACTTCTTAGTGGTATTAGCTTCTAAGAGTGGAGGTATTTATAAATTTATGGTTAGTATATTCGAATGGGGTATTTTTAACAATTTTTTAATTGTAAAAATTAAATTTCTTATACTTTAAATTTTTTATTTAAGTATTTAAAAACTATTTTACTGATAGAATATAATGATCTTCTTATTAGTGATTTAGAATATTTTTCTTTAATTTCTTTCGCAATTTGTAAATTCAGTATTGGTTCAGAAGTATAATTTATTTCTAGTTTAATTGATGAAAACAAATTTCTTCTCTTTACTTTTTCGTTTCCTGAGTGGACACCTGTACCATCTAGACCAATGTTTTCTATGAGTGAAACAGGAGGTATTAAATGAAATTGTTTATTTAAGTAAGCTGAATACATAAATCTTATTGCCCAGGAATCTATTTCACCTGATAGTTGCTTTCTTAACATAAAGCTATAATCGTTTCCTGCTTTATCGAATTGCTTGTTGTTGTTTAAATCTTTGAAAACCTCACTTGAATCTAGGTTCCATTTAATTTTTTTCCATCTGTCGTGCCAAGTTCCCCAGCCCCATGAAGATCCTCTGTGTGATAAAAACACTTCATTCCCAGAAACTACTTTTTCAATTTTATTAAACAAATAACCTGTAACAGAAAAAATATCTTTATTGTTGGAATATTGATTCAAACAAGTGTTCATATAAGTCAAAAAGTAGCTATTTGTAATTATATCATCCTCTAAAACAATTACAGCTTCATTAGTATTTAATATCATTTCTACCCCACTTATTACAGAGTTGGCAAGACCTTTGTTAATATCTGATTTGTAAATTGTAATTTTCTTAAATGTATTTACACTTTCAATAAATTTTTGTATTTCATTAATTTTAATTATATCATTTTCTGTTTTGGGGCCATCACAAAAAATATAAATTTCACTTTCATTTGCTAATAAATTAGCTTTTAAAGCTTCTATGGTTTTTCTAGTATGCTCTGGTCTATTGTAGACAAATAATACGATGGGGAATAATTTCATTATAATCCTATGCAATTATTCTCTTTGTAAAAAATGCTAGTACAAGATATTTGTGCAATTGATGGAGCCATACCCCAAAAATCAAGTCTTTTAAAACCATTTTCTTTTAAAAAAATAATTCCCTCATTATATATTTCTCTTTCGGAGTTATCTAATACTAAAACACCACCAGTACTTAATTTTGAAATAGATTCTTTTATGCATTTCACTCTATTTCTTCCGTCAACTAAAACTAAATCAAAATTGAAATTGTAGTTTAAAATATGCTGAGTGTAGGCATCAGTATCTTTATCGGCATATTCTATTGTAACATTTGGGATGTTTTTATTTTGAATTGATTCCTTCCAAGATAAATTATTTTCAACTGAATAAACCTTATGTACTTTATCTGAAAACCAAAGGGTAGAGGCACCTGCTCCAAATTCAAAAATGATAAACTCTTTGGTTAATCTTTCTTCAATAAAATGTGTGAAAGGGTATGTTACCCAAGGAATAGCTTGCTTGTTTTTGTTAATAGAACTTTTATTTCTCACGCTCAAAAACCAACCAATTTCTTTTAAATAGCTTTTAGAGGCAAGTTGTATAAAAGCCCCTAATCCTATAGGGTTTAAAATGTTTAAAATATTTTTTTTTATTGCTGTAATCATTTTACAAATTTTCTTTAAATTATTGTTTCTAAGATCTAAAAGTTAAATTTTTTCTAGTTCGAATATTCCGCAACCAAATTTACAATTAAAATTCAAATCTGCGTCCTTTGTATTAATTTCGATATTTTCAAAAAAATCTCCAGAATCATTTACATAACTAAAATTTATTATTTTATACTTTCCTTTAAAGTATTTTAGTAAATAATTAATAGAGAAAATTCTATGTGCATTAAATTCTATTCTTTGTTTGCCAATTGGACTAGAGTAATAAAAAGTACCACCACTTTTTAGCATTTTGTAAATATTTTCTAGGGCACTAATATGACCATAATAATTAATAGGGTCACCATATCTTCCTAATCCAAAATGTTCTAATGCATGAAGCGACGATACTGAATCTGAACAACTTTCAAATCCAATTGGTAAATTCATTAAATCAGCTTGTTTAAAAATAATATTTTTTGTTTTACTTTCTAATGGTCTTATGTCAAAAATTTCTATTTCTCTAAAAACTGCAACATGTGAAACAAAACCATCTACCCTAGATCCAATATCAACGTGTCGTATTGGTTTTTTTTCGTAAATTTTTTTTGCAACATATAAATCTTGGTGGAAATAATGGCCTTTAGCACTTCCACCATTTTCTTTTTTGTCATATAAAATAGGAAAAGGTATTCCTATTTTGAAATCCTTGTATTTTTTAGAAAGAAATAAAATTTTAAAATATGATTTTAAGAACAATGGAAATTCAAAAATACATCTGAAAAAAATAGGCAAATTTATGCCAATTAATTTTAAATAGAAAAAAGGTATTTTAAATATTTTTAACATTAATAAATTGGTTTTAAATTTTCAGTATCATGTGACACAATTTCAAGATCTATATTTCCAATTTCTGATGCAACTAATGAAAATGTACTCCAGTAAGATCCAAGAATTTTATTGGTTTTACTTAATAAGTACATATCTACTAATGCTTGTTCCAAACCATTTTTGGAGTTTCTGCTTTTTAGTTCAGAAAAATAAATTAATCTAGCTTGATATTTTTTCTCTAACTCAATTTGTAATGAAGTCTCATCTGTTGAAAGAAAAAACATAATATTGGGTTCTAATTCAATGTAAGAGTCCATTTTTTGTATAAATAAATCTATAGAGCTAAATTGAATAGATTTTACGTTATCGGTTCTTCTTATATGAACACCAATAGTGTTAGGATTAAATTTTTTACTAAATTCAGTTATAGAATCTTGTATGCTTTTTTTAGGTTGTAAATAAACATTTATATTTTCAATTTTAGGATAAAATTGCCAACAACATTCTATTGTAACATTTTTTGAGTTTTGTAACGTATTAAAATAATTCTCTAAATCATCAATTTTGTATCCTTTATTCAACATCGAATAAAGTTTTTTTTCTGAAAAAAATAAATCTTTTCTTTTAAAAAAAGTTATCAAAGATTTAAAATTTATAAAAAGATTAACCCTTTTTATAATTTTATCCCATATTCTATATTTTTGGTTTGTTATCTGTATGTTAGGATTGGATAAAAATAAATCTTCAAAATTGCAATTCAGACCCTCGTCTAATTTCCATAAAATGTTTAATTTTGAATTTCTTTTTTTCGCATAATTTAATCCTGAAGAAATAACTCGTATTCTATTTCCGATTCCTCCATTTGGTATTAACGTAATTGTACTTTGATTCATGATTTAATCTTTCGATTTATCAAATTTAATAAAATTTTATTTATATCAGGTGAAAGATTAAAATGAAAAATGCCTATCCAATATTGAATTGAAAATAAAATGCCAATCATAGCGATGTTTATTAATGGATGAAAATTTATTAGATAAAGGGAAATTAATTTTGTAGAAACAAAACACAAAATGCCTAAAGACACAACTTTTATCATCTCAAGGGAAAAAAAATGAAGTTTGAATTTATAATATATAAAAATAGCTTTAATTGAATTCAAAATTAAAATTGAAAAAAAGGAGGCAATCGCTGCGCCGTTGAAACTATACAATGGGATAAGAAACAAATTTAAACTTACTAAAGAGATAGCAAGAATAATTGTGAAAAAGAAATCATAATAATAATACTTAGAATTTTGAAGTATTTCTGTGTTTAGACCTGTAGCCATATCAATCAATCTACTCAGACCTACAATAATAAATA
>JAYVIQ010000120.1:0-18624 GCA_043770215.1 Cytophagales bacterium
AGAAAACACTACGGTGTCAGGTAATTATTTTTCAGGTAGGTCTAATATTTCTAAATTTAATAATTCAATATTTTATAATAACAGTGGAAGTTTTCAAACAAGTTTTAATGGAAAAAAAATAGGTTCGTCTTCAGATTCCATTTATTTTTCCACCGCCACTCACTCAAACATACAAGGAGGCTACCCAGGAGAGGGCAATACAGATCTAGATCCTCAGTTTGTAGATCCAGAAAACGGAGATTATCGCCTCAAATGTACATCGCCATTAATAAACCTAGGCAGCAATGCAGAAGTATCAAATGTAAGTGTAGACTTAGATGGTTTAGAAAGAATAAGCGATGGCACAGTAGATATGGGAGCTTATGAGTTTCAAGGGTCTTTGGCAGAGGCAAGAATATTGCCACAAGCAAATTTTGAGTTTCCTAGCAGAATATGCCAAGGGCTAGATGCTCCGCTAAACAATACTACCCCAAACACTTCTAAATTTAGCTATGTATGGTCTTACAAAGGCAAAGCGCCTGTAAGCTACCAAATATTAGATACTTTATCAGCGGCATTAGAAGGCCCTATTTCTGTTACCTTACAGGCAAGCAATGGATGTGGAGCTAGTGATAGCATTACAAAAATACTAAATGTCTTGCCCACTTCTACACCAGAAATACAGTACCCTACTACAGCATGTGCAGGAGATACACTAGATTTTACAGCCTCAGAAAAAACATGTGCAAACTATTCTTGGTCTAGCACAGGTGGTGACTTGCTGTCTAATACCAACACGAGCAGTGCAAAGCTCTACATAAGTCCAGACCAAGAGGGTAAGATAGTACAGCTGACTTTAAATGCCAGCAATTGTGGCAAAACAGAAGCTTGCGAACTGCCAGCTACTATAAATATACCAGTAGTTCCTACCAAACCGCAAATTAGCGGTTTGCAAGAAGTATGCGAGTATGATACCGCAAACTACAGCATAGCAGAATACCAAAATATAGATGGTTTGTTTTTGAGCTGGTCCGCTGTAGGAGCAGAAATACTAGGGGAGTCGCAAGGCTATAACCTCTCTAGTGTACAACTAAAGATGAATGCAAACAATCCAAATGCCAAATTAGTTGTAAATACCAAGCATGAGATTTTAAAATGCAAAGGAACAGACACTTTAGACATAAACATAGCCAAAAAACTAAAAATACAGGAAAGCACTTTGCTGGCTAAGTATTGCGGTGAAGATTCTTTAAAATTAAGTGCTAATAATTCCGGTACTTTTGCATGGGCAGTATTAGGTACAGGTGCAAGCAATATACATGCAACTACTGGCAAACTTATTTTTGGCAATGAAAAAACCACTGTGCAGGTACAAGTAAAAAACTTGGTTACAGGTGCTTTTTGTAATTTATTAGATACAGTAACACTTATAGTAAAACCAAAACCAATCATAGACCAAATTATAGGAGAGCAATTGGTTACACCCTTTAAAGAATATAAATATAGTTTTGTAAGTAGTTCAGATTCATTGGTAGGCGGTACTACCAATAATTCTAAAAATACTATATCTAGTACAGGTTTATCTTTTGATAAAGTTAATATTACCTGGGCAATTCCTTCTCTCAAAGAATATAGTTTTAAAATTATTAATAAATGGGGCTGCTTTTCAGACGTAGACACCATACAACCTAAGACAGATGTAATAAATGCCATTGTGGGTTTAAATACTGTTTGCGCAGACCAAACTTTTACCTTGTCTTCTAGCATTAGCAACTGGTCTAATCCTAGTTATACTTGGATAAATGGAATCGATACTATTTTGGGTACATCTACTTCGCCAGTGTATAGTTTTAACCAAGTAGGGAAAAAAGACATTTATCTAATTGTAAAAAATGGAGGTAGAGAATACATTGCAAAACATAGCGTAGTAGTAAACGCTGCTTTTGCAAATTTGAGCATTACAGGCAATAGCATTTTGGCTCCAGAAGGCGGAGGAACAAATTCTTATACACTATCTAGCACAGAAAGCAATGAAAGCAGTTTCTTGTATTACGCAAGCGTGCAAGGAGGTACACTCACAAGTGCCTTGCCAAACAAAAACATAAGTGTCGTTTGGAATGCAAATGGACCTTATTCTATAAATTATTGGGCAAAACTACCAGGGGAAGCATGCCTTAGTGCTCAAAAGACTTTTGCAGTAGTAAAAGCACCAGCCTTTGTACCTAAAATAAGTGTAGGAACCGGTGCTTTTTGTGCCAACGATGAGGTGGAAATTTCTATAGAAACAGATAAATACACCAAAATATTAGATTTAACAGTTATAGGAAACGCCACCATAACAGAAAGAAACAATACCATTGCCAAATTGAAAATTGGCAATGGTGTAGGAGATCTTAAATTAAGTTTAGAATACGAGAGATTTGGTATTCGCACCAAAGACACCGCCATTTCTATAGTGCCTAATTCAAATCCTATTATAAGCAAAACACCTATTTGTGGCGAAAATGCAGCTTTAGTAAGTGCATCTGCTGGTTTTTCTAGTTATTTATGGAGGTCTCAGCCAGACAATTTGGTGGTTTCTGAAACATTTAATTTTACAAGTACACTGCCAAAATTGTACACTTTAGAAGTAATAAACAATGCTGGTTGTAAAGCCAAAACAAGTGTGCAGTTAGAGAAAATAGATTATACTGCACCAGAGATTTTTAATAACCAATCGAGCAATTTTTGTATTAAAACAGAAGATAAAAAGTCTAATTTTTTCACCGCTTATAGTCCACAGTATTCATACAAATGGAAAGTAGACGGGGTAGAAGTAACTTCTACGGATGCAACATTAGAGTATGATTTTTCGGGCAAAGCCATAGGGACTTATAAAGTAGAATTAGAATCATCATTAAAGGAATGTAAAGCAAGTGCAACGACTGTTGTATCTATATACACCTGCGAAAATGGTGGTGTAGGGGTATTTGACACAAGTTACCAGTGTAAAGCCCCAGCAATAAACTTTGTTACTACTGGTTGCGATTTTTTTTCTTTTGCCCAAACCCAAGGGCCATCAGATCAAATTTCTTGGAATTTTGGAGATGGAACTTCGGCTACAGGAGCAAATACAAGTAAAAAATATAATAAAATTGGTGTATATGAAGTATATGCAAAGCGCTTGTGCCAAAGTTGGTACCAAAATGTGCAAGTGCCTTTGTCTGTTAAATTCGAAGCTACTGAGCAAAGCTGTTTAGGAGCTGCCATAAATTTTAAAGATTATTCAGTATGGTTCCCAGGGGTAACTATTTTAAGTTATGAATGGAATTATGGCGATGGAAATAAAAAATCAGGTACAGGTACAGATTTTTCTAGTGCCTACACGTACACCACCGCAGGAACAAAAACAGTAACTTTAAGTGTGAAAGCATTAGACGTTTTTGGGGTAGAATGCACCTATTCTAAACACCAAACAATTAAAATAAATTATTTCCCTCAAGTTGCTTTTGATATTACATATCCAGCTTGCGGAGGAAACTTGTATAAATTCACCAACAATACAACCCAAGCTACAGTAAGTGCAAATTATACTTGGACCATAGCAGATTTTACTTCTAATGACAAAAACCTGTCTTATCCTTTCGATGCTTCAGGTACTAAAAACATAATATTGAAAGTAAGTGACGACTTTGGTTGCACAAGTCAATTGTCAAAAAACATTACCGTTGCTCCAATTATAGCAGAAGCGCCACTTGTTAGCTCTGTTGCCAAACCTTATCTGTGTCAAGGATCTACTATAAAACTTACTTCGCCAAGCAATAGTACAGCTAGCTACAAGTGGTACAAAGACAATGTTTTACTTTCTAACAATACAAAAGACTTAAATGCAACTAGTACAGGTGCTTATAAGGTAATTTTTAATGATGGAGTCTGTGAGAGAAGTTCATTGGTATATACCTTAAACGGATTTTTCCCTTCTAGTATAAAACCAAAAAACATAGATTCTTTGTGCCAAGATACAGAAGTAAAGTTTGTACCTACTACCATTTTAGCAGGGGTTTCTTACCAATGGGTATTAAACGGAATAAAAGGGGTTAAAACGCCTAATTATTCTAACTATATGAGCACTACAGCACTTCAGTTAGGACTTATTTTGTATGATAGTAGCAGTACATGTTCCTATTCAAGTGCTACCAAAAACTTTTTGGCAAGTCCATTGCCAAATGCGCCTGTTGTGGGTTTAGAAGCTACAGAAATTTGTAGTGAAGACAGCTTAAAAGGAACAATAAGTAATTTCAATCCATTGTTTGTGTATCAGATGAAGATTGGACTAATTACAAGCAAGAATATCACAAGCGGTAGTTTTTCTAGCAATGCACTAGCTATAGGAGATAATAACATAGGTATTTTTATAACTGACAATAAAGGATGTAAAAGGCAGTATTCTAATAATGTAAATAAAGCTTCTAAGATTACGTTTACAGCAAGTTTAGACAAAATTAGCTTGTGCGAAAATCAGCCCTTGAAACTTAACGCCACAATTTCAGAGGCAAGTAATGTTACAGTACAATGGTCATCTATAGTAAAAAACATAGTTTTGGGTAGCGGATTAAACCAAACAATAGCCAAAACACCTACTAGTTTGCAAGGTGGAATAAAATCAAAAGTAGTGTTTTCAGATTGGCGTAGCAAATGTTTAGCTCCAGAAATAGCACTTAATTTAGATGTGTTTCCATCCCCAAAAACCCCACTGATTTTTGGAGATTCTGTAATTTGTGAAGGCAATGAGTTGGTATTATCTACAGATGCATTAAGTAATTTTAAATGGAATAATCAATTTACAACTAACTCTATAAATGTGTTAAAGAGCGGAGTATATACCGTAAAAGAAACCAATCCAATCAATAATTGTAGCGCAAGTAAGTCTATACGAGTACGTATATTTAAGAACCCAGATTTGTCATTTGTAGGTACGGGAGTGTATGAAGTGTGTGGAAACCAAGCCTTTCCTTTTAAAGGTTTAGATAATATGGCTTATTACCAATGGTCTCTAAACGGAAACGATTACGGCAAACCAAACATAGCTCTTATACCAAGAATTTCTGGATCGTATGAAGTGAGAGCAACTACCTTGGAAGGTTGTTCAGCAACATCTAAAATATTGAGATTAACAAGTTATCCTTGCGGTGCCTGTATAGTAACTACGGAGTTAGATGGGACAGGCATTGGTTCTTTAAGAGATGCCATAGAATGTGCAAACACCAAAAAAGGGAATGACGCTATACTTTTTGAGCTTACGGGGACAGCTCCATTTGTATTTAAATTAAACAGTGAACTACCAAAAATTACAGAAGGTTTAACTATAGACGCTTCTAGCGTAAAAGGAGTTTATCCAATCCAAATAGATGCAAATGCCAAAGCAAAGAATTTATTTACATTTGGTATAGGTAGAATTTCAGATTTCACTATGATTGGTTTGCAGTCTTATGGATTTGATAATGTACTAAAATCAGATGGCTTTTTAGACAATGCACTTATTGATAATAATTCATTTCTAAATAATGATACATGTTTAAATGTAAAAGGCACTACTAGAAATTTAGGTGTTTTAAATAATTCATTTGAACAAGGGCTAGCTATCTATTCTAAAGGAGATGCAGCTTCACTCATTCAAAACAATAGTTTTAGAAGCAATAGCAGAGCAATTTTATCTGAAAATTCTAGTAATTTAATTATAAAAGGAAATTATTTTACTGCCAACTCAGATACTAGTCTAAGCCTTAAAAACACTCAAAACGCATTTATAACAACAAATAATTTTGGTAAAAATCTTGCGGGCACTATTTCTAGCAATTTAGCCCCAGATTTAAAAATTACGGGGACTGCACATGTGCAGCAAAATAATTTTCATGAATCTAAAAGCAATGGAATTATCATAGAATCTAACGGTTTTGTAGAGAAAAATAATTTTTATGCGCTTAATAGTGATGCACTAGTATTAAATAGCGAGAAAAATGTTCTGACTCAAAACTTATTTTTTGATACAAAAGCAGGGGTAAAAGCCATTCAACTTAACGGACTAGGGAACACCAATAAATTAAATACTGGTATAGATACTGCAATTTATGGCAAATCTAGAGTATTGATTACAGGTAAAGGATTGCCAAATGATTTGGTTGAGTTGTTTAGAGCTACTAAAGCCAACCAAACGGCTATGAAATTTGTGGGAACTGCTAAAGTTTTGGCAGACGGTACTTGGTCTTACACCCTAAGAGATGGGCAAGATTATACTGTAAGTGATACTACTTATTACACAAATACTTTAAGAGATAATTTGGGCAATACCTCTGAACTAGGTAAGCCAATAAGGATTTTGCCCTTTGAGTGCTCATTTGTAGTAAAAAACACAAACAATGATGGAAAAGAAAGTTTTAGAAGGGCAGTAGCTTGCGCCAATACAGATTTATTAAAAGATGTGATTACTTTTGATTTATCTGCCTCTTCTTCTAAAGAAATAAAGTTACTTAGTTCAGTGGTTGTTACTTTTCCTGTAGATGTATTGGGTAATAATACAAATACACCGGTGATTAAACCAGTAATTAATGCAACATTTGTATTTGATACTTTAGCTCAAAAATCTACCATTTCTTTTGTGAATTTCGACGGTACAAACGCTGTAAATTATACCGCAATACAATTGAATAAAACAAATGATATAGTATTCAGCAATTTAACTTTCAATAAATTAGCTACTGCTATAAATCTTGGAACAACCCAAAAATATGACTTAAAGAATAGCACATTTACAGCCTTAACTAGTTTACCGCTGCTTATAGCAAATACTGGCTCCGGAGATGTAAAAATAGAAGGGAATACCATTAGTCAAAATTCATTTCCTTTTGTATTGGGAGCTCCTTTAGGAACCAAAACAAGTTTTGTTTTTAGCGGCAATACTGTTTATGATAATTATGCATCCACTGCTATTTGGGTAAACGGACCAAATATTATATTGAAGAACAATAAGTTTGGAACAGATGAACTAGGTGCAAGTGGATTAAGCAATAAAAATAATTTGATAGAAAATAAGCCCGCTTTTATACTTAACGGATTTTCTTTTACCAATAACCAAGTAGCACATACAACTACGGCACTTCAATTAAAAGGCGATGAAATTCAGATATTAAACAATCGTTTTGGGCAGTTCAAAAATGGAAAAGATTTTCAAATGGGAACGTCTATTTCTGGATCAGGAGATTTTGAAATCAAAGGAAATTTGTTTGTAAACCACCAAGCATCGGCCATAAAAATAGTTGATGATTTAGTTAATTACAAGCGTCTAATTATCCAAAACAATCAATTTGGTATTGATAGTGCTCATGTTTCAAAACCCAATTTTACAGCCATAGAACTAGTGATGCCAAATGCAAATTCTATTTCTGTAAAAAACAATGTCATTGTAAGCAACACCAATAATGCTCTAATTGTAGGGGCTGGAGACAAATCAATTCAGATAGATAGTAACTTAGTAGGCATAGACAAAAGAGGTATTTTATTTCCTAATTTATCTGATGCCGTATATCTAACTGGAGCCAAAATGGCAATTAATCCAATAGTTTTTAAGCGAAATACTGTAGTTTCAACGGTTGGAAACGCTGTTTTGGTCAATGGATTTCATAATCTGATTACAGAGAATAAAATTTACGGGAATTCTTTTGGAATTAAACATGTTTTACCAAACGGTAATAATAGGAACCCGGCTCCAGAATTTACAGAAACCATAGCTACATACAAAGAGCTTACTATTAAAGGAACATCTAGTCCGAATGATACAATAGAGCTTTTTGAATCGGATTTGCTGAGCGAAAACGCCTATACCTTTTTTGTAAAAGTAAAAGCAGATGCTAGCGGCAACTGGAAATATACTTTTGATAATATCAGAAAAGAATATGACTTTATAGCCACAGCTACAGATGCAGTTGGCAACACCTCTCAATTCTCTAAACCATACAATATAGAGCCTTATTTATGCTCTAATATAATAGCCAATACACAAGACAATGGAAATGGTTCTTTACGTAGAGCGGTAGAATGCACCTACTATTTATACAAAGATTTAGAGGTAAATATAGTGGGCAATACAGACAATGAAGTAAGACTAAAGTCTCAATTACCAAATTTCTTTGCAGATGCAAAAGCACTTAAACTTACAGGCGCAGACAAAGAAGGGAATAAATTTATTATTGCTGGAGATGGAACTTTTAATGGCATAGACATACGCAATGTATCTTTATTTGATGTTCAATTTAAGAATTTCGATACCATTTTAAGTTTTGTTGGCGATAAAAATTTAATTAGAAACACCTCTTTTGAAAAATTTAACATTGGGGTAGAAGCAACAAAAGGGTTTTTGAATGAAGCAACCTTTTCTAGTTTCGAGGACGGTAAAATTGCGTTGAAATTAAACAATCAAGGAACTGGCAACTTCTCAAGCCTTTCATTTGCAACACAAAAACCCGTAGAAAAAGCAATATTTGTTCAAAAGTCTAATTACTTAAATTTTAACAATAATACAGTTGGTATTTATAGCAGTAAAACACCTATAAGCTTACAAGATGTTAAATATTCATCTTTTTATGGCTTAAATTCTAATCTTAAACCAGATATAGAAACAGCCATTAAGTGCGATAACTGTGCATTTTCACGATTTTATGGTTCAACGTTTAAAGGTGGTCAATATGGAATAAGAGTAGATCACAGTGAGGAAAATTTCATTTCAGAAAATAACTTCGAAAACCTAAGCAAAGAAGCTGTATTTGTAGCTAATAGTGATTTTATTCAATTAAATAAAATTACAACCAAAGGATTGATGAAAGATAATAAAATCATCAATCTAAATTATGGTACACCACAACAAAGTAATATGGGTTATGCCTCACCAAGTTTTGAAACGGCCACTTACAAGAGTAAAAAAATATACATTAGAGGCAAGGCAATGCCTTTTGATACTGTACAGATATACCAAACAGAAGGCGACTCTAGCAATTTAAAAAATTTCTACGCCAACATAGTAGCAAATAATGTAGGTGTATTTTCATTTGAGTATCCTGTAACTTTACTAAATTTTAATGACCTGACTTTTAATGCTTTTTCTATTCAAGACAAAAATAGAATAAGCAATCCTAAATTATATAGCAGAAGCTCTGAGTTGTCTGGACCTTTTAATCCAAACTTAAAAATCTGTTTTGTAACTAGTGAATCTGATAATAATGTAAAAGGAACACTTAGGTACAATATTGATTTAGCAAATGCAGAAAAGTGTAATCTTATGCTGTTTGAAGTTAGTGGTAAGCAAACAGTAAACATAAGTCCGCTTAGCTATTATGCAGATATAAAAGCTCCAGAGCTTACTATTGATGCTACTTCGCAGCCAAGTTATCTAGATTCTCCTGTCGTTTTTCTTTCTAAAACTTCTACTCTTAATTATGGTTTAGCGGCAAACGGAGATACTAGCAAATTGTATATACATGGCTTAGGTATAAATGATTTTGACACTTCTGTAGTACTCAAAAACTCCAGAATTTTTGAGCAATCGCTTTCATCTTTTAATAATTATTTACATCCAATTGGCTTCAAAGATTCTACAGTAGAATACATACAGTTAGAACAAAATTCATTTAGGTCTCAAAGAGCTGATTATGGTATGAATACTACAGTGCCAAACATTATCCTAAAAAATAATTTCTTTAATGCCGGTACCAAAGGTGCGTTGATTGTCAATTCAGATTCTTTGCTAACAGATGGGAATACCTATGATAGAGATATGAAATTCAATGGTAAAGCTGTAGAAGTAAGAAAACACAACAATATATTCCTTACCAATGATATAGCAAAAAAATATGCTATTGGTTTTTATGCAGATAGTATGGGTGTCTACGAAATGCGAAACAATAAAGTGTATGAGTCAGATACTGCTTTTGTAATTAAAAATGATACAATAGGGGTGCTCAAAGATAACTTTGTGGCCACTGCCAAACTAGGTTATCATGTGTATAATTCTAAAAATACACTTTTAGAAGGCAACAAAGCAGGTTTTGTAAACACAAAAGGTATAGCTATAATAAATGATACAGCATTTGTAACCAAAGGATTTTTAATAGACAGTAGCAGCAAAGTAGTTCTTAAAAATAATCAGGTTACTAATTCTTATGTTTCCTATGATTTTTATAAATCACGTGCAAATACATTAATGGGCAATACTTCTTTGTACCACAAGTCTATGGGTATATTTTTAGATTCATTATCTGGTAAGAATCAATTATATAGCAATAAAATAGGTTTTTATCCATATAAAGATGTTGATGATTCATTATCATTAAGCTATGGGCAGGGTATGTATATATTGTCTGACTCTAATATTATTGGTGCCAAAAATAGAGAGCCAAACTATGTAGGATATAATACATTTGGCGGTATAAATGTAAAAGGGAAGAATAATTCAATTACTTATAACACATTAGCTAAAAATGATTTACAATATGGTGTGGCAAATTATTATGCCATAGAACATCTAGATTCTATTGGGAATGCTTTTAAAAAATCGCCTGAAATTTCTAGCTATAAATCTATAGTAGCGGGCAAAGTGTATTTAGTACATGGTAGATCAGAGCCAAAAGACACAATACATATTTACAATTCAAATGGATACTATCAAAGTGCATTTGGTGCAGTAGGTGTAGCAGTAGCAAATGATACTGGTTATTGGGAAACAAATGTAGAAAGAGCTAAATCTTTATATTTAGATAATTATGCTACTCTTACTCTGGTAGCTACAGCTACAGATAGCGTAAATAATACCTCTATGTTATCTAACATGATTTATGTAGGAGATTGTTATGTGACCAATTCTAAGGACGATACGCACAATGATTTTCCTATTCCAAATTCATTAAGACAGGCAGTTGCTTGTGTGAACTCCTTGCCAGAAGTAGGGAAAGTTTTAGTAGCCAACAAAGATGAAAAATATGTACGTTTAAGAAGGCAAATGATCCCTTTACAAACAAAATTAGGCGCTACAGTAGATGGAAATAATTTAGCTATTTCTGGCAATAGATTGGGTATTTCGCAGTTTTTTGATGATTCTACAGATGTAAAAGTAAATAGAGATTCTGTAACCTATGTTGCTTTGCCTAAAACAAATGTTGGCTGGATAATAGATACATCTTTTGGTGGGTCTTCTACGATTAAAAATTTAAAATTTGAGTCAGTAGACACCATGTTCCAAGTAAAAACAGCTAAAGGCTTGGTGTTTGATGATTTGAAAATGAGTAGTATAAATGATAAGGGAATTGCTATTTTGTTAGATACAGCAGTTAAAAATATACAGATAAGTAAGCTTAGTACAGCATTTTCTTATAAAGCAACAGCTGTGTATGTGTCTGAGAGAGATTCTAATATAGCGATAAGCTATGCAGATTTAAAAGAAATGAACTATGGTTTAATAGTCAAAAATGCAAAAGACGTACACTTAAATACGTCTATAATTAAGACGACTAAAAAACCTGTTTTTGTGAGTGGCTCAGACAAAATAGAACTCTCAAAAAATCAGTTTGAGTTAGAAAAAGCCATGCTTCTATTTGAGGACAACAAGAATCTAAACATCACCGGGAATAAGTTTGATAAAATAGACAGCACTTCTGCAATTTTAATTCAAAGGCAAAATACATCTATTATTAAATCCAATACCTTTGAGGGAGAATTTAATAATGCCTTGACTATAAAAAACGCTAAATTTATAGATGTATTAAGCAACAAAGCGGAAGAGGTTGAAAATAGTTTTATAGACATTTCTAATTCAGATTCTAGTTCTGTAAAATCAAACGGGGTGAAAAATTTCTTGAACTATGGTATTATAGCCAACAACACAAGTAATTTACTAATCAGCGAAAATATTTTTGAAAAGTCAGATACACTCACTTACAAAGGAATAATAAACATAAACAAAAACGTAAATGGCATAGCGTCTAACAACTCTAAAGAAGAACCAAAGATTTTAAGTCATGGACCAGACAGAAGATCTACAGATTGTAAAAAAGAGAAGCTAGGCATTTATATTTATGGAAAAGCAGCACCAAATGATGTGATAGAAGTTTTCTCTAGTGAATTAAAACCTAATACTCACGCCAAATATTTAGGTAAAGATACCGCAGATGCTTCCGGAGACTGGAGTTTTAGAATTCCTAATGAATTGTATACCATGGACATAAAAGAAAAATTTGCTTTTTCTGCTACTGGTACTGAGAATGAAAGAGTTACTAGCCAAGAATCTAATAAATATGTGTATAATGGCGTTTATAATCCATTGGTGGTTGTAAACACAAACAATACAGGTACTGGTTCTTTGAGGAAAGCTTTTAAAGATATCAACTGTTCTGATATTTATAATGTGGTTACTTTTAACATAGATGCAGAAGGACCTCATGAGATAGAAGTAAAAGATTCTTTGCTGCCTGTACTAAAAACATATTTAGGCTATTTTCTAAACGGGAAAAGCCAAAACGACTTTGTAAAAGCAAAAAAATGGAATAGCGAGGTAGTTATAAATAACGTTAATTTTCCAGATTCTGCTGCTATACGCTCAGAAGGTGCTAAAGTTGCTTTTTTCGATTCGCTTACTATTTTTTCCCAAAAAGGATTGGAAGTAAATGAAAATAGTCCTGAAATAATAAATTTTACATTTACTAATCCAGAAACTACAAATAGAGCAAACTCATGGGCTGTTCAACTAGACTCTACAAGCAGTTCAATAATTAGCGGTTCTAAAATAAGTGGCTACCAAAAAGGAATTGTTCAAAATTTTGTAACAGACACTAAATTGACCCAAAATGAAATACAAAAAACTACTGTGGGTATATCTTTAGTAAATGAGTCTAATCTAGTAATAATAGAAGAAAATAAAATATACTCAGACTCTATTGGTGTTTTGGTTAAAAACTGTAGCAACACAAATGTGATCACTAAAAACGAATTTGCACCATTAGGTTCATCATTGACTAATGCAGCTGTTTCTATAGAAAATTCTAACCAACAGCTGGTAGTAAAGAATTATATCCCTAATGCAAAAACGATACTTACAGATACTACAATGGGGGTATTTTTGATTTCTGGTACTTCATCAGACAATAAGATTATTCAAAACATCTTAGGATTCGATTCTCTTTCTTTAAATGCTACAGCAAGTAATTTAATAGGTGTATTGATAAGTGCATCAGGCAATAATGCAAAGAACAATACCATTCAAGAAAATCAATTTGTAGGACTGGAAGTACCAGCCATATATGTAAATAATGATAACGGAACCGTAATCACTAAAAATGCTATAGGTATAGATGAAAAAGAATTTCAAGTTTTTGGTCAGGATAATTATGCCAAAGCCTCTGGAATAAAAGGCAATGCAATTCTTTTAGAAAATGCTTTAAACTCAAAAATCAGCCAAAACAAAATTATCAATTACACTGAGTTTGGAATAAACGCAAAATCTAGTGAAGGAATACAAATTACTTCAAACAAAATTTTCTCTGATCTTGATACTAATAAAGCTATAGAGTTAAACAAAGGAACTGCTTTTGAATCTAACAAAGGAATAGAAAAACCAGAAATCACAAGTAATGAGATTGTAGATAAAACCACTATTAAAGTAAAAGGAACATCTTTACATAAAAATTCTGAAATCTATTTTTATCAAGTAAATAAAGATAAAAAGGATTCCTTGCTTACTCAATCATTACGTTTCATAACGGCTGTTCCTACAAACTCAAATGGAGATTGGGAAGTAGGGGTTCCTACTTCTAATTTTGGGTTTACAGATTTCAACACCTTTACTGCCCAAGCCTTGGTAGCAAGCAAAAGCAGTTCAGAATACAGTACTCCATACAGAGCCAAAACTAACCTATGTAATCTGAAAGGCAAAAATGTAGATTTTTTCTCTGCACTTTATGAGCCATGTTCTGCATCTGATTTCTCTGTGGAAGTACCTATTTCTGGGGTAAACTATAGCTATACTTTTACTAAAACCAAGTTGCCTACAATTACAAAACAAAAAGCTCAAATAGACACAAGTGATGTAGTTGACTTTGAAATGAAAGACAATAGCACCTGTTCTTTCAAAGAAACGTTTGAAGTAAAATTTAAGCCAAAACCAGAGCAACCAAATTTTGTTGTAACCAAAGATGTAAATTTAGGAGATACCATAGTAGTAGTAGATATTTCTAAATCTATCATTACTTCGTATGATTGGTCTATTAAAGGAGTGGGTGTGATCATAGACCAAACTTCTGCTTTTGTAAAAATTGTACCAGAAGATACTGGCAGATACCAAGTTACACAACGCTCTTTAAGAAACGGATGTTTTGTATCCCTTACAAAAGACATAAAAGTAGGAGAAGGCAAAGGAGGTAACATACTAGAGTTTAATGCTAAAAACAATAGCTTGGCAGCATACCCAAATCCAATAACTATAGGGCAAAGTGTAAGAAATAAAGTCACTACAGCTACTAAAGAAGAGTGTACAGTTTCTTTAATTACTTTAACAGGAACAGTCAAAAATGAAATTAAACTAATAGGCCAAACGTCTTATGATGTAGTATTCCCTATTCCAGCCAATTTTGTTGCTGGCGTTTATATTATTCGTCTACAAACACCATCTACAGTCATCAATCAATCTATAATTATTCAATAGTGAGTCATTTCAGTTTAATAATAAAACATACAATCTCTTTATTTTTGTTGTGTTTGTGTATCAGTACCCAAGCGCAACAATTAGATGGATTTTTTAAACAAAAACCTTTTAAGGTCTCTGGCGGTGTAGGCATAAATCAAAATGTATACCTTAGCAACAATATAGCAGATAGGTTCAACCCTTATACTTTTGTTGCTACTGGAAACCTAAATTTTACTATTTACGGGGTTAGTCTTCCATTTACTTTTAGTTATAGCAATCAGCAAGTAAACTACCGCACTCCTCAGCCATTTAATATTATTGGAGTAAGCCCTAGTTATAAAAAACTTACTTTACATGCAGGCTACAGGAATATGACTTTTTCTCCGTTAACTCTTTCTGGATACACATACTTGGGTGGTGGAGTAGAATACAGTTTTCCTAAATTAAACGTTATGGCTATGGCAGGCAGATTGCTCAAAGCTACATCCTCGCCAAAATTCAATAATGCATTGGCAGAAACCCAAAACTTACCAAACTATGCAAGAGTAGGCGCAGGAACAAAATTAGCGTGTAAAGACAAAGGTACAGAGCTTTCTTTGATCGTATTTTATGCCAAAGACAATCAAAAATCCCTAAAAATAAATACAGATACTTTGGCCATACGTCCAGAAGAAAATTTGGTGTATAGCTTAGGTTTTAAAAAACCATTGAGCAGCAAAATAACTTTTAATATAGAAGGAGCGCTTTCTGGCTGGACTAAAAACCAACAGGACAACACTAGGTCTGAAAATAAATTTTATGAATATGCCTATTTGTTGCCTTTAAAACAAAGTACAGTATTTTATGGGGCGTACAAAACAGGTCTAGATTTGGCCTTAAATAAATCTACAATTGGGTTGAATTTCGAGCGTATAGGCACAGATTACCGTACTTTGGGTACGTATTTTATAGCCTCAGATTTTCAGAATTTTACCGTAAATCTTGCCAGACCATTATTTAAAAACAAAGTTAATTTTAGTGGTAATATAGGCTTACAGCACGATGATTTAGAAAACAAAAAACAAACTAAAATGAAGCGTGTGGTGGCAAGCACCAATTTGGCAGTGAAATGGACTGAACGAATAAACTCCAACCTATCGTTTTCTAATTTTAATAGTGTAATAAATGTAAAACCAGTAGACAGAGCCCTGCTACAAAACTCTATCTATGACCAAATAGATACCCTAAATTTTGTTCAGATAAACCAAAGTTTAAATGCAGCTACAAATATAAATCTAAGAGAGAGTGACAATGTATCTAAATCTATAGGCATAAGCGCAAGTTTTAGCCAGTCTAGCAACAACAATTCGGGGGTAAAAGTGGCTAACAAATTGGTAAATGGAGGTGTAAACTTTGCTACCAAATTCAAAAAATCCAAATCATCTGTTTCCCTTGGTGCAAATACAAATCAAAATATTTACGAGGCAGGAACATCTAGTTTTTATGGCTTAAACTCCTCTTTTTCTAAGCCCTTGTTTAAAGACAAACTTAGCACTTCGCTGAGTGCTCAGGGCAATACTAATTTAGAAAATGGCAAAAGAGTGGCTTTGCTTTATGGCATAAGCAATAGTTATGGGCTTAGTTTAGGCAAACGACATTCATTTAATTTGGCATTGGGCTACAACAGTAGAGTGTCCAAAGCCCAGAGTACACTTTCTTCATACAACACCACGTTCAACGAGTTTACCGGCAATTTCGGATACAACTTTAAATTTTAATACCAAATGCAAATCATATTACAAATAGTCCATATTATTCAAATTTTTTTATTTAAAAAATCAAGAAGCCTAAGTCGTTTATTTACTTTGGCACCCCCCTTCGGGTCGGGCTATGAGCTCCCGCTTTTTTTGCCAAAAGAGGCAAAAAAGAGCTTCGCTACTATCCCTTTTGCACTTAAAACAGCTTTATTTTCTAAAAGTAAAAGTATATTTTTATACCTAGCTTTTTTAATTTCTTTTGCTTCTTTTTCACAACAGCAGTATCCTGTAAAAGTAGTTGCGGTTACTAATCTAAAGTCAAACCTATTGTCTGATTATAAAAAGCAATCAAACTTTAGAGTAGTAGTAAACCAAACAGATCCTAGAGCAAGCGTTCTAAATACCCTACTTACAGTCACTGTAAAAGCAGGAACCAAAACGTACAGCAACCTGACTCCCTTGCCCATTACTTTATTGCCAAGCCAGTCTTACGAGCTATCAGACCAAGAGCTAGCAAAAGTGATTGACGGATTTGTTGCCAAGGACCTTACTTTAGACGAAGGTATAGCAGAATGGACCTTTGAAGTAAAAGAGTTAAACACCAATTTAGCCCTTTCCAACACAAAGTTAGATGTGTACCAGCTACTTGTTTTGCTAAACGAGGCACCCTTGTTGGCTTTGCCCCAAAACAACGCCTTACTAGATATTTCTACAGCAGGTCAGAGCATACAATTTAGCTGGACACCCAGAAATATTTCACTATCTTCAGATATAAAAATCAAGTACAAATTTATACTACAAGAATATACAGACCCTAGCCAAGACCCCAATGCAGTACTTCTTGCAGGCGGTATAAACCAAGTGATTTCTCCAAGTTTTTCGGGTTTAGAAACTAACACATACAGCTACACTGCGACAGATTTTCCATTAGTCATAGGCAAAACCTATTTATGGGCAGTACAAGCGTACGAAGAAACTCCCACAGGAAATTCTACCCTACGGTTCAAAAACAATGGCAGAAGCCTTGCGCAAATAATCCGCATAAAAGAACCCTGCCAAGCACCTAGTATGCTTGCGCCAAAAATAGAAACAGACCCAGCTACCAAACAGCAATTAATAGCCTTAGAATGGACACCCATACTAGGCAACGCCTACACAGATTTTGAAATAAAGTATAGACCACAAGGCAGCATAAGCCCTTGGGCAAGCACACAAACAGGAAGTGGAAGTGTAACAAAAATTACACTTTCGCAGCCAGACATAGAGCCAAACATAGTGTACGAGTACTCCCTAGCACCCAAATGTGGCGGATGGCAAGACTTTGGTTTTGGAGGAGAATTTATCCTAGAAGCAACCAAGTGTGTGGCCCCAAGTCCCATATTGGTAGACCAAACCACAGACAAAGACAAGATAGTACTTACATGGGAAACTCCAGAAGGACAACTAAGCTCAAGCTATAGAATAAAGTATGGACTAAACCAAACAGCACAAACTGCAGAAACCATAACACAAAACACCTATTTGCTACCCAAAATAACATCAGGATATTACATGGTACAAGTAGATGCCCTATGCCAGCAAGACGTAGAAGCCATAGGCAAGAACCAAAAAGTAACTTTTGATGAAACTCAGTTTGCAGGAGACTGCCCTACACCTAGACCCTTTGTATTTACAGCCAGTCCATCTATAACAAACCCTACAGAAACACTTGTGCAGTGGACCAAAAACGAATTGCACAAAAGCTACACACTTACCTATTGGGATACTAGTACCCCAGCAAACAAAATTACCTTAAAAGGCCTTACAAACAACAGCAGTTTACTGCCAAACATAAAACCAGAAACCCTTTATAGACATCAGTTAGATGCTTTTTGTACACTTACCAAACTAGTAAAACTACCAGAAGGCGGTTTTAGACTAGACAGCAAAGGAAATTCCATAAATCCAGACCCAGGCACAGCCAACTGTTTCCCACCCACAGGATTAGGAGCAAAGATAAAAAAAGACGACGAAGTAAAATTTGATTGGAACAAAGTAAAAGAGGCAACAGACTACCAGTTGTATTATTACACAGATCCATTGGCAGAAAATAATGAACAGAAACTGTTTAAAACCAATGGCACAGAAGCAAATATAGACAAACTACTGCCTGCCATTTATTATTTCAAAGTAAGGGCACGTTGCGGAGCAGACTTTAGTTTGTACTCAGCA
>JAYVIQ010000121.1:0-5869 GCA_043770215.1 Cytophagales bacterium
GTTATAGAATGCCTAAACGGGTATAGAAAAAAAGAACGCTTGCCTACAAATTTAGATGCTTTTACGGTACCTCTTGGCAAAGTAGAAACAATAAAAGAAGGCACAGATATAAGTATTATTACATATGGCTCTATGTGTACCATTTGTTTAGAAGCTGCAGAAAAACTATTGGAGTACAATATATCTGCAGAAGTAATCGATGTGCAAACGTTACTCCCTTTTGACTTAAATCATGACATTGTAAAATCTTTAGCAAAAACCAATAAAGTTCTTTTTGCTGATGAAGATGTACCTGGTGGAGCCACTGCCTATATGATGCAGAAAGTTTTAGAGGAACAAAATGGATACTATCATTTAGATTTCAAACCAAAAACAATACACTCTTGGGCGCATAGACCTGCATACGCAACTGATGGAGATTATTTTTCTAAACCCAATATGGATGATGTAGTAGAATATGTTTACAAAATGTTTAACGAGGACAACCCAACAAAATTCCCGGCAATGTATTGGTAAACAAGTATTTATTATTATTTTTTCTTTCAAGAAGAAAAAAATGAGATTTTTCAATCGTATTTATCCCAACTTTGTATATCTTGAAGCGTGAACGAAGTAATAACCCATATAACAGAAGGTGTGGAAGTAACTGTAAGCAGCAGTTATTTGCAGGATTTTAGTAGTCCAGAACAAGGGCATTTTGTTTTTGGTTACAAAATAAAAATCACCAACAACAGTATTTATACAATACAATTATTGAATAGATTTTGGGATATTTTTGATTCAGGAGGACAAGCAAGAGAAATAGAAGGAGAAGGCGTAATTGGCCAACAACCTATATTAGAGTCTGGACAATCTCATGAATACACTTCTGGTTGCAATTTATCTTCTAGCATGGGTAGAATGAAAGGACATTATGAGTTTTCTAGAATTGCAGACAATTCTAAGTTTATTGTTTTAATACCTAGTTTTAACTTAATTGCCCCTTTTGTACTGAACTAAAATTTAGGAATTTCAAATAATGCATGTAAAGCATTTAAAGCATCTTTTAGTTTCTAAATGGGCAGACAGAATTCACAGTCCGTTTGTTTTTGATATTTATTATTATTTGCTAAAAGGCAAAGAAATACCCTATTGTTCAAAAATCATAAAACAAACCTTTAAACTCAATGGTATAGACTTACTAATAGGTCATTGTATTTTTAAGTTATGGCACAAATTAAAACCAAAAACTGCTTTGTGTATAAGCAATAAACCAATGGCAAATTGTTTGTTTATTACAAATGCTTATAAATGTAAAATAGACCTTTTAGGTGATACAGAAATCCCAAAAGAATTAATAGACCAAGTACAAAAAATACCTTCCATAACCAAAAACAAATACGATAGCGTACTGATTGATATAAATGACACTGATTTAGAAAACCTTGAATTTAAAAAATTTGAATTTATTTTAATTACTCATATACATACAGATAAAAAACAAGCTTTTACTTGGGGAAAAATAAGAAATAACACTCTACATAATGTCTGCTTAGATTTCTTTTACTTTGGTATCAGTTTTCAAAGACCTAATCAGGCAGATGAGTATTTCCGACTTAGATTCTAAAAAGAATGTTTTTTTCTACTATATTTAGTATATATTAATTTTAAACGTAAAATTTATGCCTGAAGAAGTTAAAAAAAGTAGTGGCAAAGGACTATTTATAGGACTAATTGTTTTGTTGCTAGCTGGAAATATTTTGCAATTTATACTTGGATACCAAAAGAATCAAGAACAAGATGAGTTAATTAGTCAGCAAAAAAATGGGTTAGATTCTCTAAACAAAGAAAAAACAGAATTTCTTGCAAGAATTACCCAACTAGAATATGACCTAGAAAGTGCTATTAAAGAAAAAGAAATGCTAGGTATAGATGTTGAAAGCTTAAAAGAGGACTTAAGTAAATTAAGAAAAGACAAAGCATATTATTCTGCAAATTTTATTAGGCCTTCTGTCCGTAAAGAAATGGATGCTAAGATAGACAATTATGAGCTTATGCTAAATGAGCAAAATGTTGAAATTAGAAGCTTAAAAGTAAGAAATGATAGCTTATACAAAAATACTATTGAATTAAAAAATGTAATAGTTAGCAAGCAAGACTCTATTTTAAATCTTGAAAAATTAAAACAAGAACAAGAAACAGAGCTTACAAAAGGAAGAACCTTAAAAGCTTCAAATTTTTCTGTAACAGCAATAAAAAGTCTTGACAAAAGCAAAACAAAATTTGAGCCTTCACAAGTCTATAAAGACAAAGATATGGTTCAGGTGCAAATAGATTTTGAAATAGGTTCTAACCCAATTGCGTTTGTAGAAGAGAAATCTGTATTTGTACAAGTACTAAGCCCATCTAAAGAGATATTACATGATATGGCTAAAGGTGGTGGTAAATTTGATATTGACGGTAAGCAGGCTACCTATTCAATAAAACAAAACATCATGTATAATAGAGAAAGCAAGAAAATAAGCTTGATTTTTGACAAACCTACTAGTTTATCTGTTGGTTCTCACCAAATAAAAGTGTGGTGCGAAGGAAAAGTAATTGGCTCTGGCAATTTTACAATCAAGTAATTTAGTATATTGTTGTACTTTTAAAAGTCAAAGAATTGTACTCTTTGACTTTTTTTGGTTTTAAAAATACTTGTCTATTATTAGCACATTCAACTTTTAGAAAAAAAAATCTTGTCTTAAATCAGAATTTTTAATTGAACTTTATATGCTTTTTGTTTTAAACGAAAATATATTAAATGGGTAAATAATATACTAGAAGGAATTAGTATTATGTAAATTCCTTCTAATCTATTAATATGGTATTGAATTAAAAAACTACTTTTTCAATTTGCTTTAAACCCATTTAAAATATTACCATACACATCTTTGAAATTTATGCCATTTTCTAATCTGTCTATAGATAACTTCTTATTTTCTACCAAACCCCAAAGTATCACTTCTTTTAAAAAATAAATTTCATTTTGAGAAGTAAATTGCGGTGTGTACTTTAGAATGATATCATTCAATGGTGAGATTGAATCCAAAGCATTTTTATAGTCTACATCGTTTGATGTTTCTAATAATTCTAATTCATTTCCTTCTAAAAACCAGTTTATAAGGTCTGTGTAAGCTGTTTTTTCATTTGGTTTTTCTAATTTCTCTATTTTTGGGAAAAATTGTAAAAACAATGTATTTATTGCTTGGCTGATAAGTATTTCTGCAATTCCCTCCGCTCCTTCTTGTTCGCCCTCGTACACTAGCTCTACTTTACCAGTAATTGCTGGAATAACACCAAAAAGATCGCTGAGTCTAACATCAGTTTTAGAATCTCCAGAGATTAGAACTCTTAATTCAGCAGTACTTACAAGTGACTCAAGAGCTGTAATACTCATTCGAGCACTTACTCCGCTTTTTTCGTCTATGTATTCACTATCTCTTGCCTCAAAACCCAATTGTTCTATTAGCTCCAAAGCCAAATCATTGAGCACTACCCTATTGCTTTGGTCTTGTTCTAGTTTTGCTTCTTGTATAGTTATTTCTTTGGCTATCTGTACATTATGAGGGTAATGTGTAAGAATTTGTGAACCTATTCTATCTTTTAATGGCGTTACAATACTACCTCTATTGGTGTAGTCTTCTGGATTTGCTGTAAATACAAACTGTATATCTAAAGGCAAACGCATTTTATATCCTCTAATCTGTAAATCACCTTCTTGTAATATGTTAAAAAGGGCAACTTGTATTCTAGCTTGTAAGTCTGGCAATTCATTAATTACAAATAAACAACGGTTTGCTCTAGGTATCATACCAAAATGTATTACTCTATCATCTGCATACGATAGTTTAAGATTTGCAGCTTTTATAGGGTCTACATCACCTATTAGATCAGCTATAGTTACATCTGGTGTAGCTAGCTTTTCACTGAATCTTTCGCTTCTATGCATCCACTCTATAGGTGTTTTGTCTCCTTTTTCTTTGATTAAATCTTGAGCATATCTAGAAATTGGTTTTAGAGGATCGTCATTTATTTCAGAACCTGCAACTACTGGTATGTACTCGTCTAATAAGTCTACCATAAGTCTTGCCAATCGTGTTTTTGCCTGACCTCTTAGACCTAGTAAATTTATGTTATGCTTAGATAAAATGGCACGCTGAAGTTGTGGAACTACCGTATTTTCATAACCAATTACACCTTTAAACACTACTTCTTTATTTTTAAGTTTTGTTATTAAGTTGTCTCTAAGCTCATTTTTTATACTTTTAGAGGTATAACCAGCTTTTGTAAGCTCACCTAAGGTTTTTATTGTGTGCATATAAATAATTTTATTTTTTAAGTTTGTATTGGTATATTTTGGACTATGTATTGGATTAATTAATAATGAATTTAGAGTTCTTTGTTCGCTTTATTTGGCATTCTTAACATCAAAGCACCAATCCCTAACTATATTCGTTTACATTAAATTATGCAATTTTGATTAATTTTTACATCAATTGTGTTTAATATTCTATTTATTGAATCTTTTAACTCTATTTTGCTCATAATCACTAAAAATCATTTCTCCTAACCCTTTAAGTCCAGTAAAAAACGCTTTTCCTTTATTTGCTTTAGTAAACTCATCTACAAAAGACATTAAGTAAGGATCTCTAGCAATCATAAAAGTAGTAATGGGTATGTGCAGTTTTCTTGCAGATGCTGCCATAGTATAACATTTATCTACTATGTATTTGTCTAGCCCATTGCTATTCATGTAATACTCACCATTGGATTCTTTTATACAGCTTGGCTTACCATCTGTAATCATAAAAATTTGTTTGTTGGTGTTACGCTTTCTTCTTAATATGTCCATAGCTAGTTTTAGACCAGCTACAGTGTTAGTGTGGTAAGGACCTACTTTTAAATAAGGGATATCTTTTACATCTATAGACCAAGAATCGTTGCCAAAAACAATAATGTCCAAAGTATCTTTTGGATATCTTGTGGTAATAAGCTCTGATAACGCCATAGCTACTTTTTTGGCTGGAGTAATTCTATCCTCTCCATATAGTATCATGCTGTGGCTTATATCTATCATAAGCACCGTACTCATTTGGGCTTTGAATACGTTTTCTTCTACAACCAAATCATTTTCATCTAAAACAAAATTATTTGTGCCATGATTTATTTGTGCATTTTTTAAAGATTCTGTCATAGAAATTTGTTCTAAGCCATCTCCAAATTCAAACGCTCTTAAATCACCACTATTTTCATCACCCTTGCCTGCTTTAGATGTACTATGGCTGCCAGCAGCACTACGTTTCAGTTTGCCAAAAATCTGCTCCAAAGCACTTTTTCTGAGAATTTGCTCCATTTTGGCAGTTAATGAAAATGAGCTCCCGTCTGAAGAATCTCCTTTTTTGTCTTTTGAATCGTCAGGAATTTCTTCTTTTATATAATTTCTTTTTTTGAGATCTTCAACAAAATCATCAATGGTATATTCTTTAGTAGTTAGTTTATATTCTACATCTAATTGCCTAAGCCAATCTATGGCTTCATCAAAATCACCAGAGGTGTGAGTTATTAATTCAGAAAAGATATCAAAAATTTTGTCAAACGGATCTAAATCTGATGGCTTAAATTCTTTAAATACAAAACCTGATTTATTTTTATATGGGACCATAACATGTAGTTGTTCACTAAATACCTAACAATATAGCAGTAAAAAATGTTCATATTAGTGAATTTAAAAAAAAGCTTCCTTTACTGATAGGCGAATTCAATTGGTAAATGCAACTTTTTTGTTAAACATATTTACAGGTGATTCAAAGTTATATCTTTTTCTTGGTCTATGATTTAAGTTGTGTGT
>JAYVIQ010000122.1:0-4001 GCA_043770215.1 Cytophagales bacterium
ACACACAACTTAAATCATAGACCAAGAAAAAGATATAACTTTGAATCACCTGTAAATATGTTTAACAAAAAAGTTGCATTTACCAATTGAATTCGCCTAATATTTAGTTGGAAAATTATAAATTCACCCTAATTACCCTTAACTCGTCCTAGTTTAGTGAAACGTAACGAGGATGCAAGTTAAAGGCGTTTGAAACGCCAGTATATAGATATTTCATAGTTTCTCTATTTTCACAAGTCCTTTTTTTTCTGTATAATCACTTGCACTACTGTAAATATAATCATCTACTTCTTTTACCCACCCCCTGCCGTTACTGGATTTTGGTGTATATATTTTTTTAAATGTAACTTTCTTAAAATCTCATATTACATCTGATCACTTGTTTCCACCTTAGCACCTTGCTACTAAATGAATATGATTAGTAATAATAACCCATGCATTTACCCGCAAGCCTTTTTCTTTAATGCTATAATTTAACGATTCTACAACTATATCTCTATATTCTACTCTGCCAAATACATCTATCCAATCTATAACTGTGAAAGTTAAAAAATATGTACCTTCTTGGTCTTGTATTAAATAACGGTCTCCAGACATTTTTTATATCTAATATACGTGTTCTTTGGTTTTTGGGCGGTTGGTAATTAGGGTAAATGCGTTGCAACCGAGTTTACGAGCTCGACGAAGTCAAACGCCTTTCTCAAGCATCCTCGTTGCCGCTTACGCTCAAACGAGGACGAGTAAGGTTGTTTTGAAGCATTCTCCGTTTTAAAAAACACCAATTATACAGCCTTAAAATCTTTAAAACACAATTATTTTTTGTACACGTTCAGTTTGATTCGTTTTTACACGCAACAGATACATTCCTGCAGGTAGTTTAGCATCTATTTTGGCATTTTTGTTAAATGTTATAGACTCTTCTTTATAAATTTTACCAAAAGCATCTGTTATAGTTATTGTTGCTAACCCTTTGTAATCCATAGAAATATTGAAATTTTTATCAGCTACTACTGGATTAGGGAAAACATTCAACTGAACAATGGTAGATTTTTGAACAAACATAGGAGTACTAGGCTTATTTCTAATAATTTCAAAACGGTCTAATCCATTGCTGTTAGCATCTTCGTTTAGTTCAAATGCGTACTCTAATCCTTCTGTAAGAACGGTAGAGTCATTTTTGAATTTGTCTAGTAACAATAGCTCATCATTGGCATCAAAGCTTTCTACATTTGTAAACCTTAATAATCTTAATTTTTCAAGATTTGAGTGTTTAATCCAGAGTGGTACTCTAAAGCTAGAATCTGGTAAAGAATGAATAGAAAATAAATTAGACACATTTAAATTATATGACCCAATAGCAACTGGTCCGGTTCCAGATAAATATTCCGCGTCATATTCTGAGTCAAATTGTGTTGTTGAATTGGGGTCAAATCTAATTGCAGTATTAAAGTTATCTAATTCATCTACAACCTCTATATACAATAAATTTGGAATTTCATCTTCTCTAAAAAAAGAGGCATTGTTGGTCACTTTTACGGCTTCTCTAATTGTCAAAAGAGGAGCTGCTGCGTTTGCTTTTACCCAAAACCCTTGAGTAGATGCAATATATCTAGATCCTCCATTTACACCAACTCCCGAGACAAAAGTTGCATACCTACTATTTAGAGCATCCCAGACATAAATGGCATTATCTATACGTGTTTTTGTCCAACTACTGGAATTCCAATCAATCACGCATGGGTATGGATTACCAATAAAAGACCATCCGTCTACACTTACTCCTGCAGAAGAGGTAGTGTATGTAACCGGTAAGTTTATATCACCTCTGTTTATAGTACCTATAAAAGAAAATGTTGTATTCCCTAGAGGGGTAGTTCTATCTTGACGTAAAAAAGCCCTATATCCTTTTCCAATACCAATGGTCTCATTTATAGAGACACTTGGGAAAGCCGCCCAACCAGAATCTATATTTGGTTTATTGTTGGTCTCATTGTACGTATACATAGATGAGAAATTAGATCCTGAAATTATAGAAGCTCCAGTAAAAAGCCCAGTAATTGGAAAATTATTTTTCCAGCCTAAGGCTGTTGCATCGCTAAAAGGGCTTGCCAATTGCCACCATGTACGTCTTGATGCACCTACGTATCTTTGCACAATAAATTTTCCAGTTATGACTGTAGATGCATTTGATAAATTTAGTAAACGGGCTGTTAGAGCTGCATTTGAAAGTAAAGTGACATTATCTTTTGTTAAAAATGTGAGTGCAGTGGGAATGTTTAGATTATTTTTTACTGATAATGCATTATTAACTGTTTTTATTCCTGACCCCAACAGAGTTAGATTAAAATAAACTCCGTCTCCAAGTGTTTGATTCCCAATTCTAGCATAAGAGACAGTTCCTGTACCCGAGTTAAAGGTACTTCCTGGTTCAAAAAAAAGCGAATTGGTGGTTGTTAGTGTAAAGGCACCTAAATTAAAAGTAGATCCAGATGTAGCGGTTAAGTCATAATTTATGATTTGGCTAAAAGGTACTGTAACAATATGACTAGAACGAATAAACGCTTGGGCACCTATTGGAGGTAAAGAACCTGCTAACCAAGTTGATGGTGTACTCAAATTTCCAGTTTGTTTTGTGATGTATTGAGTAATTAAAGTAAAATCATCAATGGCTACACCAACGTCTGGAGTTCTAGTTGAATTAGAGGAAAATCTAAATCTAAAAAAAACTTTAGAGCGGTTATTAAGCAATGAAGGTAATGGATAAGCTACTTTTGCCCATGTAACATTGTCTCCAGACCAAGCATCTACTCCATTTCCATTAGCATCCACATCTGTGTTATTATACCAATTCATACCTCCACGAATTACACCAATAGAGGCCCAAACAATAGAGTCTAACGAGTACTCTAGCCTTAAACCATCTTCTGAAAATTCAGTATCATACCTTAAATTAAATTCTACAGCTAGAGCAGTATTGTTACTTAAATTATATCTTGGGCTTTGCAAAATACCTTCTAAATTATTTGGATATCCAGTTGATGAATAAATGTTCCAATGATTGGTAGTATTTCCTGCAAAAGAAGTGTTGTTGTAACTCCAAAAACCGGGGGTTGGAAATTTAACGTTTGTCCACCCACCATCCCCACTTTCAAAGTCTTGAGAATAAATTATTCCTCCAGTATTTGAAATGAGAAAATCATCAAATGCAGCTCCAACACTTGTGTTAGAAAAATCTGAAGCGAAATAATACCTAAATCTAACATTACTTTGGTTATCAAATAAAGCGGGTAAAGGCAGAGTGGCGGTCCTCCATATACTATTATTCTCAGACCAGCCGTTGGCCAAATCATTTATTGCATCTACATCAGCATCATTATACCAATTTGCACTGCCCGCTGCTCCTACTGTACCCAAATCTGTCCATGCACCACCACTTATAGAATATTCAATCTGAAACCCATCCGAAAGAGACTGAGTTTGGTATCTTATTCTGTTGCTAAGTGTCATTGCGGATTTACCTGTAAAGTTAATTATTGGACTTTCTACCAAAAGAATCATATCATTTACATAATTTCTAGGGAAAGTTGCCCAATGCCTTGTTGTGTTTCCTATAAAAGATCCATTTGTTAAAGTCCAAGCTTGTGCAGGGTCTACCAATTCATAAGCAAGCCAATTGCCATTAGAGGAGTTGAAGTCTTGGGAAAAAACGGGGGTTTGAGAAGCCAATTTAGTCTCAAACATTGTTGTAACTAACATTAATAAGAAACTACTATTTCTTAAAAACCTATAAATTAATTTTATCATACTATTTCACTTGCTAGAGTTGGTTTTAAAACAGACCAACATTATACAACAACCAATCCTATAAAAATAAGTTTAAAATCCTATGATAAAAAGCCAAATAAATCAATCATTTTAAGTATAAACACTTAAAAAAATCATTTTTTGGGTGTTTTAAACATAAAAAAATATGTGTTAAAAAATTTATCCCTTTAGAGGAA
>JAYVIQ010000123.1:0-2281 GCA_043770215.1 Cytophagales bacterium
CTTCTGTTTTTTATCAAATGAACCCCACAAAGTTAAAAACCCACAAAAGAAAGAGGAGAATGAGAAACAAATCCCTGCAATTTTTGCCAACGGGGGTAGAATTGTGAGATATTTTTGCGCACTTCAACTGAAGGCAGTTTAGCTACTTATTTTAATCAAACCCTGTATCTAGCTTCATGCATCATTTTGATCCTGCAATTCTTCATATATCCTGAATGTTAAACACTAAAAATAGATTGTGGCAGACAAGGAAATGAACAACATTCCTGCAATGACAGATTGCGGTGTTATTTGTAAGGGTGCAGGCAGAATCACTGACCCACCAAGTCCAAATACATATCACAGGACAAAATTTGGACTACCAGGATGAGATCATAATCTGCTTTGGATAAAATCTAGTGGTGAAATTCTGGTCTGTCTATGATCAGGCAATAACCAAATTCAGATTGTTCTGGGAACCCCCAAGTTTTTTGTCAGATTTTTCAGCAGAATAGTTTACTCTGGCAACTCAGTCTGGATAACAAAATACTTCTTGATGGGGAAGAGAGTTTGATGATACAGAAATGGAAGGATCATGCTTGTCATAAAAATCTGTTTGTAATACATAACTACATAAAATATTAACACTGTGAGCCATATAGAATATTAACACTATTGGTGTTGAGAAAATTTCCTGCTTGAGAATTGTATGCATCACTCACAACAGCTACTAGTAAGTGTAACTGAATAACAATCAACAAATTCATTCTTTTTCTGCTGTGAGTAGCTTGTAAATTGTGAGAACAAATGATTGGCCACATTGATTTTGTCACTCTTATTGTTCACAAGCTACTAACTCATTACAAACTCCATAGCTCTCCTACCTAGACAGTGCCAATCACCACGGCAAATCAGCCCAATACTGATGCTGCTTTTCACAATTCCCCTCTTGTCCCTGCCATTCCTACTGACATGCCCCTTGTCTCTGGTTGCAAAGAAATAGTCACATGGAACTACTGGAAATTCCAGTAACATCATTCCCCACTCTACATGCACTGAATACAGTTTTCATCACCAGTTCAACTATCACTTGCTCCTGTCATTCCAATTGGAATGCACGTTGATCCCTCTTACAACAGAAACACCTAATCCTGCTCAGGATGCCACCAAACAGGCTTGATAGTCCAATATGTGTCCTCCCTCTCTCCACCATCTCTTCTTGTCCCACCATGTCTTGACCAACTAGATGGCTGCTGCTGACCACAAAAACAGCCAATATTTCATTTCTTTACTTTAGGAAAGTTGTATTTGAATGTTTTTAACCCTCCTAACCAGAATGTTAGATTTTGCCATTTCTCTGCACCCTCTTCCTTTCTCCAAATGTTCCATAATTATCACCAAGTGTCTTCCTGTGACTGCCAAGCTAGCAAGCTCAAGAGTGACTACACAATACCTCCTCTCTCCAGTATAGGCCTATTATAGAGTGCTCTCTAAAATCAAATGATCATTGTGTCACTATGTGAGAACAAACAATGCATACTTCATTGTCTTGTGTCATCTAAGAATGTAACAATAATATTTTCACCATTTGAATTTCCCATCCTTTTCCAATTGTCTCACTTTCTTACCAAACCCTTGATATTTACCAGTTTGTTTACCTTTTGTTTTTCCTTCAAGTTCTTGTAACTTCTTGACCATGTTTTTCTGGATTTGGTTCACTAATGACTTGAGATCTACTTTTGAAATTTCAGGATTACTGATTTTAACCTTGTCATTTTGAGTCCAAAACTTTGCAATGAACTTTAATGCCCAACAAACTTCTGAAGGATGGGTAAAGTCAAGTTTTGAAGGGGTAATTGAAGAAAGCTCACAGCCACAACAGAGGTGAGAATGATAACCCTCAAGAATTTCAGAAATCTCAATTCGTTCATGGGGGCGTGAACCACTAGACAGATTCAGCTCTGTATTTATATTGTTTCCTGCTATTGGGATATTGTGGGCTTCTTTCCCTTCTATTTCCTCTAACATGTGCTTTTGATGATTTTTATATCTGTGAACTGTTGGTGATGTGGCATCCTTAACATCTTGTATATCACCTCTTGTGGCATTCTGTGATGCTGTCAATGCAGCAAATTGCTGGTTCACATTGGAAAATCCTGCTGCAATCATGGTCCTAAGCTCCAAGTTTGCTGCCTGGAGCTCCATGTTACTTGCTAGTAGAGTGCAAATCAAGTTAGTATCAGATGACCTAGAAGATCCAACATATTGGTGAACATTACTTGCATCAAAGTCCTTTTTGACA
>JAYVIQ010000124.1:0-6496 GCA_043770215.1 Cytophagales bacterium
AGCTCTTTTTTGCTTTTTCAGCAAAAAAAGCGAGAGCGTAGAGCCTGACCCGATAGGGTTTCGTCCAAAATCACTAATCAATTCCACTACTGGTACAATTACGGATATTCACAAAAAAGTATGCCCTTTTTAAAATAATTAAAATATATTTTAATTATTTTTTTTACAACGCAGATACCCTGCGTTGTAACGAAATAAGTTTGTATCATAAATAAATGATATGACTATGAAAGCACTTACAGAATTATTCAAAAAACACCAAACAGAGTTATTGAGATTAAAAAATGCTATGAGCGAGCGTAGAGTAAAATCTACGGCAACTTGTAAACATAAAATACAATTAATAAAAAGCCAATCCTTGGCATTGCAGCCGTCTGCATTAGACATAAGAGAACTAATTGGCGAATGCAGCATGGTAGAGGACTATTTATTTATTACTTATTTGTTTTTTAAGACCGGACACAAAAACCACACTAAAGTTGTGTATGATACTTTATTGATGAAACTAGATAGAGCCAGCGACCTTATACTTATAGGCAAACAAATGGCAAGCTACGGACAATCTGGTGCATATGATTTTTTTAGTAAAGCCAGCACTTGCGTAAACAATGTATATGAAAGGATTCTAGTTCAAGAAACTTTTGAAAATGCTTCATTGGGTTACGGAAATGTGGCTTAATAGGGATTTAAAATCAATCTGAATTTGTGTTTACATCCTTGTTTTTGACATGAAAAGATAACATTTATGAATGTGCAGTACTTTAAAAAAAAGAACTAATTATGAGCATTTTAATGCTATATCATTAAAAAAAATGCTTTATTTGTGCGCTAAAACTACCCTCCTTTATCTCTATATTCCAAGGGTGTTAGTCCGGTATGTTTTTTAAACCTACTGCTAAAATACCGTGAGTCATTGTACCCTACTCTAAATGAAATTTCAGAAATAGAAAGCACTGTAGTTTTAATCAAATGCATAGCTTCTCTCATCCTAATCTCTTGAATATAATCTACAGGAGATTTTCCTATAAGAGCTATTACTTTTTTATACATCTGACTTCTGCTCAAAGCCATTTCATTGCATAAAAATTCAACAGATAAATCTGCGTTAGCATATTCTTTTTGAATGAATTTCTTAAAATCTTGAATAAACAAAAAATCTAAAGTTTCTATAGAATCTGCTGTATGGTCTTGTTGTTGGCTATTTCCTTTACTTACTAGATTTACTTTAGTCTCTAATACATTTCTAACTTTTAGTATCAAAGCCATTGGATCAAATGGCTTTTCTATATAATCATCTGCCCCAATTTTTAAAGCTGAAAGTTCATCTGAAAAATTATTTTTTGCAGTAAGCATAAGTACTGGAATATGGCTTGTTTGCAAGCTACTTTTAATATTAGAACACAAAGCAAGACCATCTATTTCTGGCATCATTACATCTGTCAAAATTAGATCTGGAGTACTGTGAAGCGCCATTTCAAAACCAATTTTGCCGTTTTCAGCTTCTATAACTGTAAAATATTGTGACAACAATTGAACAATAAAACTCCTGAGCTCTACATTATCTTCTACAATTAAAACCACCTTAGATTTCATGGATTTAATGTTCCATACAACCTTAGGATCTGGGGCTGGAGTATTCAGAAAAGAAGTATTTTTTGTTAGTGGCAAAGTAACTGTAAACAAAGCTCCTTCTCTATTTTCACATGTAATTTCTCCTTTTATTTGATCTAAAATCTTTTTTACAATAAAAAGACCTAAGCCCGTACCAGTTGAATTTTTACCCTCATAAAACTGGTTAAATATCTTATCTATGTCATCTTTAGAAATTCCAGATCCAGAATCTTGAATCTCTAAAACGGAAAAAAAATCATTATTTACCTCTAGTTCACTTAGCTTCACAACTATCTTACCTTGCTTTGGCGTAAATTTAAATGCATTCGCCAATAAATTCTGGCATGCTCTTTCTAGCATATTAGCATTTGCATTTACAAATAAATCTCTATCCGAACGTATAAAATCAAATGTTATATTTTTTTGAAAAGCGGCTAATTTAAAATCTTCTATCAATTGAGTGAGAAGAACAGTGAAATTTACAAGATCTAAATGCAAAGGATTTGTGTCAGATTCAAATTTTTTAAACGCCAACAATTCATTTACCAACTTAAGCAATTGCTTAGTATTGCGCTGCACCATACTTAGTAATTCCTTTTGTTTATCCTCTAACTTAGAGGATAATAGCAAAGCTTCTATTGGCCCATAAATTAAGCTAAGTGGTGTTCTTATATCATGAGATATTGTAGTGAAAAAATTAATTTTAGACTCATAAAGTTCTTCTAGTTGTTCTGTTTTAGTACGTTCTACCAATAAATCATTACGGCTTTCTAATTTTAATTTAGCAACTCTATATATCAAATAGAGAACACCTAATATAAATGTAAAATAAAGGAAAATCGCATACCAACTTTTCCAAAATGAATTTCTAATTTCAAAGGCAAACAGTGCAGATTGCTTAGAAATTATTCCATCATTATTAATTGCTTTTACTTCAAAAGTATACGCACCAGGCTCTAAATTAGAAAAAGAAATTTTAGGATCATTTATTTTTTTCCAATCAGTATCTAGACCTATTAGTCGGTACACAAACGTGTTATTTTCCGCATTTATAAAATTAAGCGCACTCAAGTTAAATGTAAAATTATTCTCTAGATGAGACAATAACCACTGACCATTTTGTTTTGTATGATTTTCATAAAAAACCGGAGATGTAATGTCTTTTTCGTTTATTACTACAGAAGATATTGCTACTAATGAATGTAGATTATACACTTTTATTTTTTGTGGATTAAAGAAAAGTACCCCCTTATTTGTACCAAAAATCAAATCTCCGTTTTTATTCAAAAGTGCGGATCTTTCTAAAAAAGAATTTGATGCTAAGCCATTTTTTATAGTAAAATGATTGATGATTTTACCTTTCAAATCAATTTTATACAAACCTATATCAGTACCCGCCCAAACCATACCAAAATTATCTTCTACAAGAGACACTACAAAAATACCTTCTTGCCCTAAAGAATGCTTAAAACAATCATTTTGTCTGTCTAAAATACTAATACCTTCTAAAGTTCCACACCAAATATTTCCGTTGCTATCTTCTAACAAGGTTCTCAACTCATTAGAAACTAAAGCGCTGCATTTGTTTTTTTCAGCAGTATAATGTTTTATTTTGCTCCTTTGTGGATTTATAACGCTTAACCCCCAGTTAGAAGCTACAAATATTGAATTGTCTTTTGCACAAATAATATCAAACGTCCAATCTCCTAAGGGAGATAAAAATTTATTTTTTAATGAATTGTAAGCTACTACTATATTTTTATCTAAATCCAACGAATAAATCCCATGACCGTGCGATACAAACCAAAAAATACCGTTCTTATCCCTTATTATTTTCCTAACATCTAAAATTTCTTTAAAATGTTTAATTTTATTTCCATTTTTATCCAATACAAAAACACCTTTGTCAAAAGTACCTACCCATATTTGATTTTCTCCATCGGCATACAAGCTAGATACCCCTTCTTTAAAAATACCGGCTGTATAAAAAGAAATACACTGATTTTGAGATGCTACTTTATGCAAACCTCCTATACCAGAACCTATCCATAAAGCTGAAAAATTATCTACTAATATAGAAGAACAAACGTTGCTCCTTAAATTTTGGAAATTAAAATCCAATTGGTCTATGGTCCTAAAATTTTGATTTGGAAAAGCATAGCTCACACCATTTTCTGGATGAGTAAGCCACAAAATTCCTTGAGTATCCTCAAAAATAGCATTTACTTTTTTAGAATCAAGATAATTAAAGTATTGGTTATTTAAAGGTTCTATTTTATTTGTGACAAAATTAAATTGAGCCATACCTCCATGAAAACATGCAAAATAAAGTTTGCCTGTTTTTGCAGAATAAGCACTAAAATACTTCTCTTTTATTTTTGTTTTCTCAAAATTATCTTGAGATAAATACTGTTTTTTTATAGCATTGTATACCTGTAGATTACCATTCCTGCTGATAGTCCAAAAGCGTCCTAACGTATCTTCCACAATATTAAGAACCATATCATTTTGCTCTTTAGGTATGGCGTAGAGGCAAAAAAAGGCGTTAGTTTGTTTGTTGTACTCGTATAGTGCTCTATCTATACTTAAATAAAGTTTATTATTAGCCCCACTGCACATAGTATGAATGTAAGGCTCTCCAAATTTATCTTTTAGTTTTGGGACAGAAATAGAATCTAAAACCTTACTTTCTTGATCATAACTCCACAAATAATGTGATGTTGTAAACCAAATTTTATTTTTAGAGTCTACTTGTATTGTTTTAGAAAAAACATCTTTTTTGGTATTTTTAGATTTAGAAAAAATAGCTACAAATCCTCTTTTATTTGGATCGAAGTACGAAACACCTCCACTTGTAGTAATCCACAACCGTCCCTTTCTGTCTATTTCAAGATCTAAAATACGGTTATGCAAAACAGACAAAACATCATTTGATTTATGCTTGAAAACATCTGTCTTTATCCCATCAAACCTAAATAATCCATTTTGAGTGGCAAACCACATAAACCCCAGCTTGTCTTGAATGATATCATTTATTTGTGGATCTATGGAAGAGAGTAAGAATTTATTTTTCTTAAAAATCAATTGATCAAAAGGAGTTTGAGCCGGAGATATTAGCGAACAGAAAAAAAACATTAGCATTAACCCATACCCGTTGATAGGTAAATAAATAAAATTACAAACTGCTTTAAATTTCAACAAAACAATACGTTTACTTTTTTAAATAAATTGTAAATAAAATTAAGCTTTTTAATTGAAAATTACTTAAAAGCTTTAAAAAATAGGATTGAAAGTTAAGCAAAACCCTTAAATCAAAATTGGGGTTACAGCATCTTCTTCGTTTATATTTTGTAAAATTACTTTGGTAAGACTATTTTTAAAATTTTCTGCATAGGGCATACTTACTTTTACATAATTACTTGTAAAACCTTCTATAATTCCGTTTACATCAGAGTCCTCAAAAAGAACAGTTTGCTCAGTACCCAACTGAGATTCATAAAAAGCATGTTTCAATTTATGAGATAAACTTCTTAAGATTTTAGATCTTTCGTTTCTTATCTTCATGGGTACTGCTTCTCCCATTTCACTTGCTGCTGTATTTTCTCTTTCTGAATAAGTAAATACATGTAAGTAACTTATATCTAAAGATTTAATAAAATTTACGGTTTCTAAAAACAATGCATCAGTTTCTCCAGGAAAACCCACAATTACGTCTACTCCTATACAACAATTAGGCATCAATGATTTTATTTTTGCAACCCGTTCTGCATACAATTCTCTTTTGTACCTTCTGCGCATTGTTTTTAACAGTTCATTAGACCCGCTTTGCAATGGAATATGAAAATGTGGGACAAAATGCTTAGATGTAGAAACAAATTCTATAATTTCATCTTTTAATAAATTTGGTTCTATGGATGATATTCTAATCCTTTCTAAACCATTTACATCATCTAAGGCTTTGCAAAGGTCTATAAAATGTTCTTTTCTTTCCCCTTTTACAATGCCAAAATCGCCAATATTTACTCCTGTAAGTACAATTTCTTTTACATTTGTTTTGGCAATTTCTTCTGCTATTTTCACTATGCTCTGGATGCTATCACTCCTACTAGCACCTCTGGCAAGCGGAATAGTACAAAAAGTGCACGAATAATCACAACCATCTTGTACTTTTAAAAATGTACGTGTTCTATCATTTATAGAATAAGACGAGTGGTAATCTTCTACTTCTAATATATCTGAGGCAATAACTATAGGGGCTCTAGTTTTTTTAAATGATCCTAAGGTTTTGATTAAATTAAATTTCTCATTGGCACCCAAAACAGCATCCACACCTTGTATTTTGGCAATCTCGTTAGGCTTTAATTGTGCATAACACCCAATGATGATTACATAAGATTCTGGCACTCTTTTTTTAATGTCTCTTACTAGTTTTTTGCATTTTTTGTCTGCGTTTTCTGTAACGCTACACGTATTTATGACAAAAACTTCTGCTGGCTCTTCAAAATCTAATTTTGTAAACCCTTGCTCTTCAAAAGTTCTACTAATAGAAGAGGTTTCTGAGAAATTTAATTTACACCCAAGTGTATAAAAGGCAACTGTTTTCATAATATTCAATTGCAATTTACTACTTATATGTAAGAAACTACAACATTATTTAAGGCTAAATAAAAAAGTTAAAAAGAAGATGGTTTTTATAGTCGTTGGTCACAGAGTTATAAAATATGATTCAGAAAACGTAATGGATTTTTGGACACGAAATCTTTCTAAAAAATTCAGCATTAAAAAAAAATATACCGTTTCTGTATTTAAATTATCTAAATTAATTTTTTGATATTTGTATAAAAAGAAACGGTAATAAACGAATTCAAAACACTTTTATTATTTT
>JAYVIQ010000125.1:0-10374 GCA_043770215.1 Cytophagales bacterium
TGAATGGTGTTTCAAATCCCTCTAAAGTTAGCTGAGTTTGACTCATATACCCCAACTTAGATGCACGTGTTTTTGAGGCTCTTGCCATATTTCCTTGCGCTTATTACAATAAAAAGTTAGATGTTTATCTGAAATAAAACAAGTTATGGGTTTTTCAGTAGGCTCTAATTAACAAACAAAAGAAAGTAAATTACTTTCCTAGCAAGAAGTTTTATCTTTTAGCGGATAAAAGGTCTTTTTTTACCCTAAATCAGTTATGGATTTCACTTTTTCTATCACAAATTGCTGTTCTTCTGAGTTCATATTTATGTCTGAAGGCATAGAAAGTCCCAAACGAAACAGTTGTTCTGAATTTCCATTTAAAAAGGAGATACAGTCTTTATATAGAGTTTGCATGTGCATAGGTTTCCAAAAATACCTACTTTGAATATTATTTTGCTCCAAGGACTCAAAAACTTTGATTTTAGTATTTTCTGAATGAAATAAAACACAAGATAGCCAATGGTTTAAAACAACATTAGGCCTATCTTTTACAAATTCCAAATCAGTTAATTGTTTTTTGTAAGTTGAGTAAATTTGTTTTTTTTCAGAAATGATAGAATCAAAAAAAGCCAGCTGAGCTCTTGCTACAGCCACTGATAAGTTATTCATTCCGAAATTAAATCCTATTTTATTATGTTCATATGGGTTTACATTTTCCTTGGAATGACCAATAAGTGACTCTATTTTTTTTTGGCTATCTGCTGATTTAGAAAGGAGAATGCCACCACTTCCAGAGGTGACGATTTTATTTGCATTCAAAGAAAAAATACCATAATCACCAAAAGTACCCACAAATTGGTCATTTACTTTAGACCCAAAAGCACCTGCTGCATCCTCTATAAGTTTTACCCCGTAAGTATTGCAAATTATTCTGATAGCCTCTATTTTAGCAGGAATACCAAAAACATGTACTAACATAACGGCTTTAGGCAATTTGTTTTTTGAGTCTAGTGTTTTTAAAGCTAATTCAAGGGTTTCTGGACACATATTCCATGTATCGAGCTCACTGTCTACAAAAATAGGGATGCCGCCTTGGTAGCAAATGGCATTTGCGCTAGCCACAAACGTAAGAGAAGAACAAAGCACATAATCGCCTGTTTTTACATCTGCCATAATTAGCGCTGTATGCAAAGCCGAAGTACCAGAATTGCATAAGTTTATACCCTTATTAAAATGTAAAAATTGAGCTAATTCATCTCTAAAAAGTTCTTTTTTTCCTCCTACTGTACCTATCCAATTTTGATCTATGCTTTCTTTTAGAAAATTAATTTCTTGACCATAAAACTTAGGGCGAGCTAACCAAATTTTCATTTTATAAGAAGTAGGTGTAAATATTGCAATTATTTATTCTTTAATTTTGGTGTATTTAAAGCATCTCTAAAAAAAATCACGGGCACAAACAACATTCCAAAACATTGGCTATCATGTTTTAATTGATTTTTGTGGTGTATTTTGTGTGCTTTTCTGATAGCAACTATATAAAAAAACGTAGATCTTGTAAATAATTTAAACCTTTGGTGTATAACAATATCATGGACAACAAAATAGGCAAAGCCATATATCATAATTCCTAAGCCTATAAACAGAAGGTGATATAATGTTGGATACGTAGCTCCTAAATAAAATAGAAGTATAGAAGGGGTTGCAAAAATAACAAAAAATAAGTCATTCTTCTCTAATAAATGTTTGTGCTTGTGGTCATGATGATCTTCGTGAAGATTCCATAAAAAGCCATGCATAACATATTTATGGGTAGTCCAAGAAACTATTTCCATTATTAAAAATGTAGCGCATGTAACAACCAAGTTTAAAACAATATCCATATTTGTCTAACTTTGTTTGTTTAATCTCATAAATGCCACAAGTTTAGAATCACTTGCAGGGTTGTTTATGTATTTTGTTATTTCTGCATTGTCAGTTGCGAGGTTATTATTGTATCCCAAAAAACCAGGTACATTTTTTTGAATGCAATGCCTTAGAAATTTTAATTCTACATTTTTAGGGTCTTGTTTTATGGCAAGCTCTAGCCACTTTTTGCCGCTATTGAAATAGCCTAACTTTTTGGTTACGCTAAATACATGATTGCACATCATGAGCTCTGCTACGCCTTTATATCCAATGTAAATTGCCTTGCTTGTTGCCGTATACTTAGAGGTTAGGGTATACAACTCTTTTGCTGAAGTTTCTTTTTTTGCAGATTCTGAAAATAAATTTCTCATTTTTGTAGTCAAGTCATCTGCTTTTGCAGAGATAGAAAATAGAAGAATGAAAACAAAAATTAGTACATTTCGCATCAGATTAAACGTAGATTATACTTAAAATATGAAGTTAGCAACAAAGACATTTTTTTATAAGAAGGAATTCTGACACGCATATTTATTAGTGTAGATGGAGAAGTGCTTTTTATTTTATTTAGCAGACTAAAATAATAAATATATGCTACATATACTCCAAATCTAGCGTTGTTTGGGAGTTGTTTTATACCTAATAAGGCTTCTTTAAACTCTCCTTCTATTTCTCGTTCTATTTGTTTTTTGGTTTCATTGTTAAACTCTTTTAAGTCTATATTTGGAAAATACAACCTACCCAATGTGTGGTAGTCAGCATTTAAGTCTCTTAAAAAGTTAACTTTTTGAAAAGCAGATCCTAATTTTCTAGCAAATGGTTTTAAGCGTTCATACTCAGCATCATCACCATTTGTAAAAACTTGTAAGCACATAAGGCCTACTACTTCTGCAGAACCAAAAATATAGGTTTCATAATTTTCTGTACTGTTTTTTTGCTCTTCTAAATCCATTTCCATACTGTTCAGAAATGCATCTATTAATTCTGGTTTTATATTAAATTGGTTTACAACAGATTGAAAACTATTGATTACAGGATTAGTGCTAATGCCTCTTTTTATAGCATTGTATGTATCTATTTTGAACTCACTTAAAAGTTCTCTTTTATTATAGTCATGAAATGTATCTACAATCTCGTCTGCTATACGAACGAACCCATAAATGCTGTAAATTGAACTATGGATACGTTTGTTTAGGCAGTAAATACCTAAAGAAAAACTGGTGCTATATTTTCTGGTTACTCTTTTGCTTGTGTCTAAACTTATAGAATCGTATAAAGATTTCATCGCTGGATTAGGATTTTATTAGTTCTGCTGCAATTTTTCCTGAGATCAATGACGGCGGTACCCCTGGACCTGGAACAGTAAGCTGTCCTGTATAAATAAGGTTGTTAATTTTCTTATTAATTATTTTAGGTTTCAATATAGCGGTTTGTTTTAAAATATTTGCAAGCCCATAGGCATTTCCTTTGTAAGAATTATAGTCAGAAATAAAATTTTTCAGGCAGTAACTCTTCTTGTAAATTACGTGAGATCTTATTTCCTCGCCACAAAACTGTTCTATTCTTTTCATTATGGGCTCAAAATAACTTTCTCTTTTTGCTTCCGTATCTTCTAAGCCAGTTGCTATTGGGATAAGTATAAACAAATTCTCCATGCCTTCTGGTGCTACTGTTGCATCTGTTTTAGACGGGCAACACACATAAAATAAAGGGTCTGTAGGCCATTGGGGTGTCTCATAAATTTCTACTGCATGTTTTTCGAAATCGGTATCGAAGAATAAACTGTGATGAATCAACTTATCTACTTTTTTATTTATTCCTAAATAAAAAATCAAACAAGAGGGCGCAAAGGTTTTGCTTTCCCAATATTTTTCTGAATAGTTTCTGTATTTAGGCTCTAATAATTCTTTTTCTACAAAAGCATAATCTGCAGAGGCAATAACATGGTCTGTTTCAAAATCACCTTTTTCTGTGCTTATAGAAACGGCTTTGTTATTAACTACGTTTATTTTAGTAACGTTTGTACTGGTCTTAAATTCTACGCCCAATGACTTAGCTAGGGTTTCTAAACCTTCGATAATTTTGTACATTCCTCCTTGCGGATACCATGTTCCTGAATTTAAAGCTGAATAATTCATTAGTGTATACAAGGCTGGAATTTGATTTGGCATTGCCCCTAAAAACAAAACAGGGAATTCCATAATTGCTCTAAGCCTAGCGTCTTTAAAATGCTTGCGTACATACGTTTGTACAGAGGTAAATATATGTGTTTGACTTATTCCTTTTAATACTTTGAATGTTGCAAATTCAAACCAAGAAATACCTGGTTTATATACAAGCTCATCCATACCAACGTTGTACTTAAATTCTGCTTCATTTAAAAAAATCTTTAACTGCTTTGCAGCACCTTTTTCTATTTCTTCAAATTGTTTGTATAGTTGTTCTATGTCTGCCGCTACAGGAAACATTTGGTTATTTTCAAAAATAACCTGAAAACCAGGGTCTAATAAGTCTAATTTGTAGTAGTCTGCTGTTTTTTTGCCAAAGTCATTAAAAAAACGATCAAAAACATCTGGCATCCAATACCAACTTGGACCCATGTCAAAAGTAAAACCATCCTCTGAATAATGACTTGCTCTGCCTCCTACTTTTTTATTTTTCTCATAAATAGTTACTTTGTTACCGTTTTTGGCTGCGTAGCACGCTGCAGATAAGCCAGAAAAACCTCCTCCAATTATTGAAACAATACCCATGTATGTATACTCTTTACGCAAATATATTAAACATAAAAGACATAACAATGCCTAAGCGTACAATATACTTAGGTCATCTGGATTAAATAAAAGTTTTACTTTATCAGTTTCTATTACATGTTGTAAATTAGACCATGGTCCGCAAACATATAACTTTGTTTTACCACTCACTTTTAGCACATCTTCTATTATTTTTTGAATTTGTTCTTTTGTTTTTCTACTTACAAAAAAGGTGACTAAATACTCTGGTTTTACTATTTCTATAAGTTCGTCTATATTGTCTAATGGCACATTTTGTCCTAAACTATATGCTTGAACTCCATTTGCTAAAAGTAAATATTCTGTAAATAACAATCCTATATCATGCCAATCATTTTCTGGCAAGAATAAAACGGCTTTAGTTTTTGGGTCTAGTAGAGGTGGTAAAGATTCTATATAATAGTTTATTTTTTTTCGGATAAGTGCTGTAGCAAAATGTTCTTGTATAGGACTTACGTCATTGGTTGTCCACATGAGTCCAATTTTAACCAAAAATGGATAGATAACCTCCGTCATTGTTTTTGGAAACCCTATTTTGGGCAAGATTTCATCAAAACATGTATTAAAAAGATGTACATTAAATGTGAGCGATGAACTTATAAAGTTATTTATGTATGGCGTATAGTTGTTTGCTTTGGGCGTTAGTTGTGTTACAGTATCTGAGATTTCTTCAAAACTCATTTCTGAAATTTTAGATATTTTAAATCCAAAATCAAGTAATGTAACTGTATTTAAAAGCTTTACTATATCATTATTAGAATAGTATCTTATGTTGGTTTTTGTTCTTAATGGTGAAATAAGATTGTATCGTTTTTCCCAAATTCTGATAGTGTGTGCTTTTATTCCACTAATTTGTTCTAAGTCTGCAATCTGGTAGTTATTCATGTTTAATATTTTTTACTATTATTTATAATAAAGTTAAACAAAATAAAAATGTTATGTAATAATCAGTTAACTTTTTAAAAAATTAATACATGTTAATTTTTTTGATAAAAATGATCATCAAGTGTGGTTTTTAAACATTGGTAGTTACAAGAGAGAATTTGTTTAAAATCAGTTTCTAATTATCATATCTATTTATTTTTTTCTTTATAATAATTTAGTTTGCCATTTTACCAAGAAATTAATACCAATAACTAAAACTATGAAACATACTTTTAAATAAACTATGGATTTCGCCTTTTATTAGTTCAGTACATTTAAGGTATTTATTTAAAATTTCTTAATGTTCTTCCTTCTAATATCTTTAAACCTGTATGGCCTTCTTTATAGGCGAAAATCAAGTTTTTTGCCACATTTGTAGCCGTTATAGGGGTTTGAGAACGAAATAGTCCAATTTTATTTAGTACATAAAGTATTTTTTCTGCAAATACTTCTCCTATTCTAATTTCTTTTCTTTCTCCTACCAATAAATTTGGTCTTATAAAATAAATGCACTTAAAAGAAAGCTGTGCTAATGCTTTTTCTAATTCACCTTTCATTTTAAGATAGAAGACTTTGCTTTTTTCATTTGCACCAGCAGAAGACACTAGCAATAAGCTCTTTACTCCATTTGTACAAGCGGCTTTTGCAAAAGCGTATTGATAAGTATAATCAACAAGATACTGAGCTTGTTTAGATCCTGCAGTTTTTAGTGTTGTACCCATGCAAGAAAAAATAACGTCTCCATTTATGAGATGACTCCATGTTTCTAGAGAGTCAAAATTAATAATATGCTCTTCTATTTTTGGATTATCCAATTCTATAGATCTTCTGTGGAAAACAATGATTTTCTTAAAATAGGCATCTTTACAAAGTTCAAGAACCAATGCTTTGCCCACAAGACCCGTAGCTCCTATTACAATTGCTATCTTATTTTCAGTATGCATTTTATTAGTAAGATACTTTTTTAGCTGCGTTATTGTACTGTGCGCACTCCTGGCAATATTGTTTATACAATGGCAAGTAGTCAAAAATTTGGAATGAAATATTCCCTTTTCCTACAAACTGAGCACACCATTTTTCTGTACCTAAGTTATCAATACTACGTATAAGGGTATTCATATATTCATTGGAAGTATTGCCAAAAAAATCTACATATACTTGGTTTATTTTGTTGTATAAAGCAATCATATCCAAAGCTTTGCTGTCTGCTACTAAGTAGGGTTCTAAAATCTGATTTACTTTATCCATTTTTCCAAAATAGGCCATAGTTAAGGCAAGCTTATATTTGTATTCTTCATTAGAATTGCTGTATTTTTCAAATAAGCTATTTAAATTAGATTCAAATAACTCTTGTGCTTTTGGGTAATGGCTGTAGTAATTAGTTAGCTTTACTTCATAAGCATCACTCAAATTCTTATACTCCTCTTCTTTTATTTTTCCATTGAGCTTTTTTAATTCTGCTGCCAAAACATTTGATCTATAATTAAAGTCAAAAGGTTGGTTGTTCATTTCGTTACAAGAAAATTTTAGAAAATTTATTTTGTCTTTTAGTGTAGCATTTGGCGAAACATAATTTTCTAGAAACACTTTGTAGAAATATTTTAATGTGTCTTCACTTGGGTTTGTGATAGAATTGTAATTGTAAATTAGGTGATTGGTACAGATGGCGTTTAAACTGGCATTATAAAGTAATTTGTTTGGTAAAGGTATTGCTACATTTTTTGATTGGGAATACAACAAAGATTGAAGTTGTGTGGCAAGTACTATATCTTCAGTTTTAATTGTTTTAGAGGTATCTAATGTTTGCAATTGGTGGCTATAAGCAGTTGCTAGCTCACTTACAGAATCTTGATATTGTGTAAAGACTAAGTTTCCAGACCAACTTTTGTCTAAAAGGAATTTGTGTTCTTTGGCTATTGTTGGGTCAGTCAATCTATTTTTCCATTCATCCATAGACCAATAAGATTTAGGGTCTTTTTTTTGTGATTTAAAGTGTTCTTTAAAGACTATAAAGTTTTCTGTCTTTATAATTGAAATGGGTGTCTCTGGATAAATTTTTTGAATTTTATTATACAGGTTATCTATTATATTTTGTGTAGAATTATTTGTATCTAAATCTGTATCTGAGATTGGTACCGTTATATTTAATGTTATTTTATTTTTTGTTCTGCTTTTGTCTTTTTCTTTTAACTGGAGTACATCTGTTTGTAATTTACTTTCATTAATATAGAATGTATTGTCTTTAAAAGATAAGGGTTCTTCTGTGGATGCGCTGCTGGTTTTGTGCTGGAAAGCAAGTGCTGGCAAATCTGTGTAATGAATTTCTAATTTTTGAACTTTGTATAGGGCCAAACCATCACCAACTGGATCTGTAAATCTCTCTATTCCACAAACTAATCCCTTGTATATGATGTAGACGTTATAATCATATATGGTTTTTATTTTTTTATCCTTAGCAATCATTAGTTTAAAGCTTCCTTTTTCGGCATCAAAAGCTGCAAGAACTTCTGCACCCATTACAGGATCAGAAATTGCCCCATTGTAAATATATTTGCCATTTCTTCTGGTAGGTTTTTCATAATAGGATGGGTTTCCTGGATGGTAATCTTCGTACAATATAGTCTCTAGCATAAAGCCGTTTTTAGAAGAACTAATAAATTTTTTGAATGCTTCTTTGTTTTTTATCCCTTCGGCAGTTAAAAAGGTTTTGCCATTTGAATTTGTTACTTTAAATTTTATGTCTTTCAAAGGCTCTTTGCATTTCGCACATTTAGATTCCGTTCCTTCTATCAACTTAAACGGTCTAGTAATTACGGTAGAGGTTGCTGCCTCTTCAAAAGATTTTATGCCCTCTTTGGGTTGGTATAGACTGTAAGGAAATAAGGTTTTACTTTCTGTAAATGCAAACTTTAGGTAAGGTCTGCCTAAAAAACCGACAATTTTTATACAATCATTTAGCTGATTTATAATTACAGACAGGCCTATAACATTATACCTTTCATTCATGAGCTCTTCTTTTGTGTCAATATCAAGAGCCCAATCATTTACTACATAATCTGCTACTTCATTATAAGTTTTAAACGTTTTTGCTATTGTCTCTTTTTCATTTGGATTTGGTTTTATTTTTATTGGCCTGTGTACGTAAATGCTACTCACTAATTCGAAATTTAAATACCCCTTAACATTAAAATGTTGTAAACGTAGAGATGGAGTTTTTGTGGCTTCGTTCATCTGAGTATGACCCGCCTTATTGTTCTCTGTTAAGTAATTTCCATGTGATCTTGCTACTATATATAAAGCAGAATCATTTATTAGAGCATGAAATTTATGTATGTTTCTTACGCTATCTATTTTAGTTTTAATCAAATGCTCCAAATATTTTTCATTTGGCTCTTTAATTTTTATAACATCAGTTGGGTTTTGAGCCTCTGCTATAAATATGGAAAGTATTGCAATGACAAAACAAATTATTTTCATTGATTTTTAATTTTTTTTATAATATAGTTACAATTTAAAAAAATAGATGCTCTATTACAAGATGTTATTTTATTATTTAGAGTTTTGAAGCAATAGTAATTTTTACACATTTTATGTTTTGTTTTGTGCTGTTTCTGATTTAGAATAATTTAGCCACACCACCCCAAAAACGATGATGCATCCGCCCGCTACTTGATATAGTGTTAAGCTTTCGTTTAATATAATTATAGATAAAGATATAGTACTTATTGGACCTATGCTGCCTAATATACCTACTTTGGAGGCTCCTATTTGCCTTATTCCTTCTGAGATAAGATAAGAAGGCAAAACTGTACAAAAAACAGCCATGATTATACCATAAAAATATACTTTGTTTGGTAAGCCAACAATATGCGCATTTGAATCTAGGCTAAAGTGTAAAATTACCATAAGACAAGAAACAATCATAGCGGTAGTTGTAAACCTTATTGTGCCAAACTTTGGGACAAAGTACTGACTAGCAACTAAATATGAAGCGTAAGTAATGGCACTAATGACAATCATAATTACTCCAAAAAAGCTGTATTCAACTGTATTTCCCATAATTGTAGGTAAGAAAATAACACAAATTCCTAAATAAGTAATGGCGATAGCAATGCACTGTTTTGCACTTATTTTTTGTTTGTAAACAAGCAAGCTCATTAGTACCACAAATGTTGGATAGCTAAACAAAATAAGCCGTTCTAGTGAGGCATCTACATACTGCAAACCTAAGAAATCGAAATAACTTGCTCCATAATACCCTATAACGCCTAATAGAAAAATTTTCCAAAATGCTGATAAATCTAAAGGGGCTTTATTCTTCTCGCTTTTAAATAAACCAATACAAACAAATAAAGGAAGCGAAAACCCCATACGCAGCATAAGCATAGTTACAGTGTCTAAATGGTAGTTTATATAGCAAAGTTTTACTAAAATTGCTTTTGCAGAAAATAAAAATATTCCTGCAAAAGCAATTAAAATTCCTGATACTTGTTTCATACATTCTAATTAAAAAGCCTCTCGAAAAATATCCGAGAGGCTTTGAGTTAATTTTTTAATAATCAAATCATTAGCACTTCGGAATTTCAAAAAAGATTCTCCAAATCATTGCTAAAATAGATGACGTGTTATACATATTGCAATTGTAAGATAATTTATTTTGTGAATATCCGTTATTGTACCAGTAGTGGAATTGATTAGTGATTTTGGACGAAACCCTATCGGGTCAGGCTCTACGCTCTCGCTTTTTTTGCTGAAAAAGCAAAAAAGAGCT
>JAYVIQ010000126.1:0-8734 GCA_043770215.1 Cytophagales bacterium
AACCTGTCAAAGGAAAAACACCTAATCTATAAAAACTAGTTTCTAAGCTGTTTTCTATTATTTTTATCAAAAAAAGCACAAAAAGAAACACTAAAGGAAAAAAAATAGCACTAAGCCATTTTGTTATTTCTTGTTTATCTTCTAAATCTTTTATCCTCATATTTTGAAGATAACACAACAATAGAAATTTTCATTCCAAAACATTAATTAATAAACGAATTCATTTTTTTGTGGTCTTTTAGTTCATAGCTTTTTATGTATTCAAAAATCATAAAAAATAAAGTCCGAATGAATACTTTAAATAATATGGTTAGCAATTTATACACTATACCTAGTCAAAACTTAAACCATTTAAACAATGGAATGTACATTTACCATTTAACTTTATAAAATGGAAAAGTGCAAATAGGTAAAATTGCTTTAGAAGATTAGCAAATTTGCCCCAAGTAATGCGCTTACTTTTAAAATTACTTGGAGCTACTATTTTTTTTACTTAAATAAGAATAAATAATCAAAAAATTAAAATACTTGTTCGCATATTTTTTTGGTAAGTGTAGATCTGCTCATGGTATAGAAATGCAAACTTGGTACACCGGCAGCTTTTAACTCTTTACATTGCTGTATACACCACTCTACACCTACAATTTTAGCTTCATCATTGTCTTTGCATTTTTCTACTGCTTTTACCAAATCTTGTGGCATATCTAAATAAAATGCTTTTGGCAAATTGATTATATGTGTTTTGCTTGCCAATGGCTTAATTCCTGGAATTATAGGTAAAGTAATTCCATTGGCTCTACAACGGTCTACAAAATCAAAATATTTTTTATTATCAAAAAACATTTGAGTCACTATATAATCTGCGCCTAAATCTACCTTATGCTTAAGGTATTTCATGTCTTCGTCTAAGCTTGTAGCCGCAAAATGTTTTTCTGGATAACCTGCAACGGCTACGCAAAAATCGGTTTTGGCTTGATAGCCCAAATCTTCGTCTAAATATTTGCCTTCGTTTAGGTTTTTTACCTGCATTAGCAAATCAGATGCGTATTGGTTTCCTTCTTTGTGAGGCACAAATTCTTTTTCAGTTTTTAGGGCATCGCCTTGCAAAACCAACACATTATCTATTCCTAAAAAATTAAGGTCTATTAACGCATTTTCCGTATCGTCTTTAGAGAATCCACCACAAATAAGATGAGGAACAGTATCTATACCGTATTTGTTTATAATGGCTGCACAAATACCTACTGTACCTGGTCTTTTACGTGTTTTTTGCCTTACTTCTCTGCCATCTTCTAAAATTCTAGATATATATTCTTCTCTATGGTAAGTTACATCTATAAATGCAGGCTTAAATTCTAACAATGGGTCTATTGAACCAAATAAGTTATTTATATCTTCGCCTTTTTTTGGTGGCAATACTTCTAAAGAAAATAATGTTTGCCCTTTTGCTTTTTGTATATGTTCTGTTACTTTCATTTTTAAGCTGTTAGCTATTAGCTTTTGGCTTTTAGCGTTCTTGTTTTGTTAAATTGATAAATTACTTGTTTTAATACTATCATTAATCCATAACTATAGCTTTTTTTTTCTTAGTAATCTAAAAGTCAACGTATTAAAATACTAAATATCATAATTCAAATTAGGAGACAACCATTTTTCCATCAATTTTAAATCGTATCCTTTTCTTGTTGCATAATCTTCTACTTGGTCTTTGGCAATACTTCCCAAACCAAAATACTTAGAATCAGGATGTGCAAAGTAAAAGCCACTTACAGATGAAGCTGGGTACATGGCAAAACTTTCTGTAAGTACTATCCCTGTCTTACTATCAGGATCTAAAATCTTAAATAATTTCTCTTTTTCTGTATGGTCTGGGCAAGCAGGATAACCTGGAGCTGGACGAATACCATGGTATTTTTCTCTTATGAGCCCATCAATATCTAAATTTTCTTCTGGAGAGTAGCCCCAAAATTCTTTTCTGGTTTTTTCGTGAAGCAATTCTGCAAATGCCTCTGCCAATCTATCTGCTATAGATTTTATAAGTATAGAATTGTAATCATCATGATCTGCCTCATATTTTTCTATCAAAGGCTCTATGTCTAAGCCCGCAGTTACGGCAAACATGCCTATGTAATCTTCTATTCCAGAATCTAGAGGTGCAATGTTGTCTGCCAATGACATGTTTGGCAAACCACTTCCTTTTAGTCCTTGTTGTCTTAGAGATTCTAGATTTTCTACAAAATTTCCTTGTGCATCACTTACTACTATTCTGTCGCCAATTGAGTTTGCTTTGTAGAACCCTAGTGCTGCATTTGCTCTTAAAAGATTGTTTTGGCATACGTAATCCAACATTATGTTTGCATCATCAAATAGTTTTTTTGACTCTACACCAATGATTTCATCATCAAAAATTTTAGGATACTTGCCTGTAAGCTGCCAAGTAGAGAAAAAAGGAGTCCAGTCTATGTATTTTCTAATTTCGGACAAATCAAAATTCTCGAAATACCTATTGCCTAAAAAAGTAGGCTTCTTTATATTCTCTGGATTAAATTCCAATTTGGCTTTGTTTGCCAAGGCATCTGCATAAGGAATGTAATTTTTATCTTTTTTACGTTGAGCGTATTGCACTCTAAACTCTTCGTACTCTTTTTTGTACTTGGCTTTTGATGCATCTCTTTGGTCTTTTGAAATAAAACTAGATGCTACAGGTACACTTTTAGATGCATCTAGAACGTGTACAACGGCACCATCGTAATACGGATCTATTTTTACTGCAGTGTGAATTCTAGATGTAGTTGCTCCACCAATAAGTAAAGGCAGTTTCATACCTCTAGCTTGCATTTCTTTAGCCACATCTACCATTTCATCTAAAGAAGGAGTTATTAATCCAGAAAGACCTATAACATCTACATTGTGCTCTATGGCGGCATCTAAAATTTTTTCTTTGGAGACCATTACTCCTAAGTCTATTATTTCGTAACTATTGCATGCCAATACTACACCAACAATGTTTTTTCCTATGTCATGAACATCACCTTTTACTGTGGCTAGTAATATTTTTCCGGCAGTATCGCCTTCTTTTTTTTCTGCTTCTAAATATGGGAAAAGGTATGCTACTGCTTTTTTCATAACTCGGGCAGATTTTACTACCTGAGGTAAAAACATTTTACCCTCTCCAAAAAGATCTCCTACTATATTCATACCTGCCATTAAAGGGCCTTCTATCACTAAAAGTGGACTCTTTAATTTTTGATACACCTCTTCGGTGTCTTCGTCTATAAACTCTACAATGCCTTTTACTAAAGCATAAGACAATCTAGCTTCTACTTCCAGACTTCGCCATTCTAAATCGGCTACATCGTCTTTTTTCTTTCCAACAAAAGATTCTGCAAAGTTTAATAGTCTTTCAGTGGCATCATCTCTTCTGTCCAAAAGAACATCTTCTACATGTTCCAACAAATCTTTGGGAATATTGTCATAAATCTCTAGCATTTCTGGATTTACAATACCCATATCCATACCTTCTCTTACAGCATGGTACAAAAAGACAGAGTGCATTGCCTCACGCATATGATCATTGCCCCTAAAAGAGAAACTAACGTTACTTACTCCGCCACTCACATGGGCACCTGGGATATTTTCTCTTAGCCAACGAGTGGCTTTAAAAAAGTCGATGGCATTTTTTCTATGCTCTTCCATTCCTGTGGCTACAGGAAAGATATTTAAATCGAAAATAATGTCTTGAGGAGGAAAATTGACTTTAGGTCCAACTAATATGTCATAAGACCGCTGTACTATTTCTACTCTGCGCTCATAATTATCTGCCTGACCAACTTCATCAAAAGCCATAACAATGGTAGCAGCTCCATAATTTTTAATTAATCTTGCTTGACGAATAAATTCTTCTTCTCCACCTTTTAGACTTATAGAGTTTACCACACATTTGCCTTGAGCACATTGCAAACCGGCTTCTATGATTTCCCATTTAGAGGAGTCTATCATTATGGGAACACGAGCAATGTCTGGTTCTGATGCTATAAGATTCATAAAATTCTTCATGGCCTGTACGCCATCAAGCATTCCTTCATCCATATTTATATCTATAATCTGAGCGCCACCTTCTACTTGTTTTAGTGCTATGTCTAAGGCTTCTTCAAATTTCTCTTCTTTTATAAGACGTAAAAACTTTCGAGAGCCCGTAACGTTGGTACGTTCTCCTACATTTATAAAATTCAATTCTGGTTTAAACTCCAAAGGCTCTAATCCACTCAATTTTAAATTGGGTAAATTTGTCCATTTGTACCTGTATGTTCCTGTATAATCTGGGTGAATGCTCATAAATTTTGGCTTCTAGGGGCAAGGTGCAAGTTCCTAGCTTTTTTTTATTAACTTTAGAATGAAACCGTTTAACATTTTTTGAATTTCAATTAATTCTTCTTGGCATATTTTAAAATCATCATTTGTCACATATTCTAATGAATTTGTTAACATTAGTTGAGTTTCCAATTCGAATGCTGAACCTATAGAAATTTCCAAAAATCTTTTAAAATCTAAATCAGAATTTCTTGATGTACCTTCAGCAATATTTGAAGGTATAGAAACAGAACATCTTCTCATTTGACTTACCAATCCAAATTTTTCTGAATCAGGAAATTTAGAAGTAATTAGATAAATTTTTTTGACTAAATTCATTGCCTTTTCCCAAACAATTAAATTTTTAAAATTCCTCATTTATTTTTCAATAATTCTATAAATTTTAATACTGTTTAATCAATAAAGCTAGCAGCTTGCTCCTTTATGCTAGAAGCAAAAGAACGAGGCGTATACTTCTCTGCTCTCTCAGCAATCGCTTTTATATGTGCTGGAGTGGTACCACAACAGCCTCCAATAATATTTAAATATCCGTTTTTAAGAAACTCTTCTATCTGGTCTGCCATTTCTTTTGGACCTTGATCATATTCTCCCATTTCATTTGGCAAACCTGCATTTGGGTGAGCACTTATATGAAAAGCTGCTTTTTGGCTTAATGTTTCTAAATATGGTTTTAAATCCTTGGCTCCTAATGCGCAATTTAAACCGATGCTTAACAAAGGCATGTGAGACATAGAAATCAAAAATGCTTCTGTTGTTTGACCGCTTAATGTTCTGCCAGAAGCATCTGTAATAGTTCCTGAAATCATAATAGGAATTTTTATACCTAATTCCTCAGACAATTCTTGAATTGCAAAGACGGCAGCTTTGGCGTTTAATGTATCGAAAATAGTTTCTACCAATAATATATCTGCTCCACCTTGTATAAGAGACCTGCATTGGAAAACATAAGCATCTTTTAATTCATTGAAACTTACAGCTCTATACCCTGGGTCATTTACGTCTGGAGACATAGAGGCTGTTTTGTTTGTAGGTCCAATAGAGCCTGCTACAAAACGAGGTTTATCTGGATTTTTGGCTGTAAACTCGTCACAAACCTCCCTTGCCAACTTGGCCGACTCAAAATTTATACGATGCACAATGTCTGCTCCTAGCTCATAATCTGCTTGTGCTATAGTAGTGCCGCTAAAGGTATTGGTTTCTAAGATATCTGCGCCTGCTTCTAAGTATTGGCTATGAATCTCTCTTATGACATCTGGTCTTGTAAAAGAAAGCAAATCATTGTTTCCTTTTAATGGGATATGATGATCTTTTAGACTTTCATCTCTAAAATCTTCTTCGTCTAATTTGTATTGTTGAATTAATGAACCCATAGCGCCATCTAGCACTAGTATTCTTTTTTTAATCGCTTCAAAAATATCCATAACACACATTTTAAATTAGTGCGTATCAAGAGCCCGATTAATTGTAAGAATTGTTCTTTACAGTTATCTTTCATCGAGTTTCCTCGAGTAGGATTTAGCACCTTTCTTGTATAGATACAAAATGGTTGCTAAGGTTTCAACGGGCCTATTCCCTCTACCTTTCTTGATAAGCAACACAAATTTGGTGTATAGTTTTGATATTTCCAATAGCACTTTTGATTTTAATTCATATATATTAAGAAAAATTCTTGCTCAAGACTGTTTTTTGGACCTAAAAGAACATGCAAAAATGACAATAGCCTTTAAACACTTTTTAAGTAAAGTATTTAACTGCTAAACCAACTATTATCATGGGATTTGATTAATGGGTAGCTTTTTGATTTTATCCAAACTCTACAACTGTTATTCCCGCCCCTCCAAATTCTACATGCTCGTCTTGTACAGAAGTTACTTGAGCCATTCCTTGCAATAAATTTCTAATCATTTGGCGTAAGATACCCTCGCCTTTACCGTGTAGAATGCGCACGGAATCAAAACCCAACATTATGGCTTCATTTACAAATAAATCTGTAAGATTCAACGCTTCCTCTGTACGTTTTCCTCTTACGTCTAAATCTTGGCTAAACTGTGAACGTTTTTGCATCATGTGGCCAGTAAGGTTGGAACTCAGTTTTACTTTTTTTGGCTGATCAGCTTTTGGTAGCACCATAAGTTCATCTACTCTGCTTTTCCACTCAAATCCGTTATTAGATATTTTTGCTATTTCTTGTTTTATGTCTATTACTTCACCCTCAAACCCTTTTAACCTGTGTTTTACATAATCTCCTATTTCAGGTTTTTTTATGTCTTTGCTAGAGAACCCAACTTTTTTAGAAAGCAATTCTACTTTTTCTATCAATTCTTGCTTGATTTCTTGCTTTTCTATGGGTTTAGATTGTACAAACTTATCTTTTAAAGATTTTAGTTCTAACTGAGTATGGGTAAGCATGTCTAATGCTTTTTTCTCTGCCTCTTTTTCTATAGCTCCCTTTCTTTTTTCTAGAGTAGATTTTAACTCTATATAATTGTCTTTTAACTCATTAAGGTTTTTTTCTTTCCTTTTTAATGAGTCTATTTCATCTAGCAAAACTCTAGTTTTGTCTTGAAGCTCAAGCAAAGCCGTATCGTAATTTAAACGTGTTTTGCCAATATTTTTGGATGCATTTTGGATTACATCAGCTGGCAAACCCAAGTTTTTGGCAATCTCTAAGGCAAAAGAACTTCCTGGTGTACCAGATTTAAATTTAAAAATTGGCTGTAAGGTACTCATATTAAACAACATACCTCCATTAAATACGCCTGGTGTTTTATCTGCAAAAGCTTTTAAATTATTAAAATGAGTTGTGAAAATTCCTTTAATTTTCTTTTTATTGAGTTCATAAAGAATAGATTCGGCAAGGGCAGCTCCGTAATCTGGCTCTGTTCCTGTCCCAAATTCATCTACTAAAATCAATGAATTTTCATTGGCATTTTCTAGCATTATTTTCATTTTAGACAAATGAGCACTATATGTACTTAGTTCATTATCAATACTTTGGTTATCTCCAATGTCTATAAAAATCTCTTTAAATACAGAAAAAATAGATGTATCAGCACATGGAACTAATAATCCGTTTTGAAACATTAATTGCAATAACCCAGTGGATTTAAGCAAAATAGACTTCCCTCCTGCATTTGGACCGGTAAGTAAAAGTACTCTATTTTCATTATCAAGGGTTAAATCAAAAGGAATGGTATTTTCATGACCATACTTTAGTAATAAAATTGGGTTGTATCCTCCGTCTATTCTCAATTGACTTTCTTTGGAAAAAATAGGCTTTACGGCTTTTAATTTACTTGCCAATTTGCCTTTGGATTGATAAAAATCAAAATGCACCAATTGTTGAACACTTTTTTCTAAATCATCTTTGTTTCCCCTGATAGAATCTACCAATTGCATCAAAATTTTACGAACTTCTGCACGCTCATCTTCCAATAATTCTTGCAACTGGTTGTTGTGCTCAAACAATTCTTTAGGTTCTACATAAGCTGTTTGTCCTGTACCAGATTCTCCGTGTGAAATTCCACCAAGTAAACGTTTATTTTCAGAACGTAAAGGTATCACCATTCTACCATTGCTAATTGTGGGTAAAGCATCTTCTCTAGCCATGCCATTTTTAATAGCACCAAGCATAATCACTTGTACTCTTTTAGAAAGGTAGTTTTGTGTTTTTGTAATTCTTGCTCTTAGCTCTTTCAGTGCTGGTGAGGCATCGTCTTTTACATTTCCATTATCATCTAAGGTGTCAGAAAGTATTTTTAAAATAAATTCATTTACTTCTAATCTAGAGCAAAATATAGCAAAAAGGTTATTGGTTTCTGACTTAAATTCCTTTCTAGAAAAATGCCTGATTTGGTCTAAAAGAATTAAAGCTCTTTTAAGTTCATTTAACTCATCTGTAAATAAAACCGAGCCTTTAATTTCTGTTTTCTCTACTATTTTAAACAAATCTTTTTGTAAGTCTAGAGTAAAAAAATATCCTTTATCAGAAACTTCTTTAAAAGCCTGTGTCAAATTCAACTCGTTTTCTAAACCATTGGGAGAAATCTCCATAAGTTTAGGCAATTGGTTTTTGGTAATTTCTAGACTTATGTGTAATTCTAATTCTTTTAAAATTACATCAAAACCTAAACTTTTATAATTACTTTCTAAGGAATGAATAGTTGACATCTTGCAAAATTAGGCTTATATGAGTTGAATCAAAATAATTACACATTATAATTAAAGTCCACAACAACTAAATTTATCACTATGTTTATCAAAATGGTTTTACAAGAACTAATATTTAGGGTCTACTGAAAAAGTAAACCCTGATTATTTTTATACTTCAAAATAAAGTAAAACCATAGGAGTACCCTCCTTG
>JAYVIQ010000127.1:0-17247 GCA_043770215.1 Cytophagales bacterium
ATAAATACAGGACCTTATGAATCTTCAAATGTAGCAGATGAGTTTGATTGGGCTGCAAATGAACTTTATATATCTAGGCAAACCATAGTTTTTTGTATTTTTAAAACCATCTTCGTAGTACGTATCGTTTTTTGTAGATATATAAAGTTCATTTGCAGCCCAATCAAACTCATCTGCTACATTTGAAGATTCATAAGGTCCTGTATTTATTGCCGGATATATGCCTTCTGCTGTAGGCTCCACATAAGAAATACTAGGATTTGCTTTTGCCCAAACATATGCTTTTTTAGATGCTTCTAAACAAGTATTGGCAAAATTTGGAGCTGTATTTTTATATATCCTAGATGCAAAAGCCATTACTGCAGAAAAATTAAGTGCAGCAGCAGTAGTTTTTCTTGTCATATACCTAGGTGTAAGGGCTCTTTCTGGCATTTCATTTATGGACCCAAAAGATGCATTTGTTTTTTTGTGGTAAACTCCTCCATCATAAGGGTCCTGCATGGTAAGTAGCCAATCTAAATTCCAACGTACTTCATCTAGTATATCTGGAGTTGTGTTGTTACTTTCTGGTATATTTAGTTTCAATGTGTCATAGTGTGTTTTGAATTGCTCATAAGCAGACATAAGTTGGTAGGTAGAAATTCCAGAATTTACTACATAACAATTGTAATCACCTGCATCATACCAACCCTTTGGAGATGAAATTTTTGTGCCAGCGGGTCTACCTGTACTAGATGATGAGGGTAAAATAATTACTTCATTATCTAAATGACCAGCTTTTCTTGCCCATTTACCTGCATGTACTGCAAATAACTCTGTAGAAGCTCTGTTGTAATAATATGCTCTTATTGCAGCTTTATTTAGTGCTGTAAAAATATTATTTGCAATTTTAAAAGAGTAAGAATAACCCAAAGAAGGCACATCTACAACATAAACTCCAGGTATATCAAAGGCAGAAAAATCTGCAGTTTTCACACTTTCACCAGATTGGCTCCATGTAGAGGATACACTTAGCACTCCAGAAAAAAAAGTTTTGGTTCTGTCTACAGATTTAATTGTAAATGTACTGGCATTGCTGTTGATTATAGCAGCAGATTTAGGCCCTTTAGGATAAAATCCTATTTGATTTACCCTAATGTCTGTACTCAATTGTGCATGTATAGAATATGCACAAAATACAAAAGTAAATCCTAGAAATTTCTGAATAAGCTTCATATTAAATTATTTTAAGTAGAATTTAGAAATCATTTAATTCTAAATATATTCAATTTTATTTGTAATAGATGTTTTTTCTTAAATTTATTTTTTAAAAATAATTATAGTAACTAAATAATTTCACTGTATAAAATAGCCATTGTGTTTGGACTATAATGCTTTGAACTCAGCCAGAAAATATTGGTGCTAATGAAGATATTCTTGTACCTTTACGGTCTTATAATTGTTCATAAAATAAATTGTTGAATGGAAGAAAGTATAAAGAAATCGAATTTTATAGAAGATATTATAGATAAGGACATTCAAACAGGATATAAAAAGGATGTTCAAACTCGTTTTCCACCTGAACCTAACGGATACTTACACATTGGTCATGCAAAATCTATCTGTCTTAATTTTGGTTTAGCCCTTAAATACAATGGCAAATGCAATCTTCGTTTTGATGATACAAACCCAAGCAAAGAAAGCGTTGAATATGTAAACTCAATTAAAGAAGATGTAAAGTGGCTTGGATTTCAATGGGACAATGAATTTTATGCATCAGATTATTTTGAGAAGTTGTACTCTTTTGCCGAAAAATTAATACAAGATGGGTATGCTTATGTAGATAATCAAACACCAGAGAAGATTTCTTCTGACAGAGGTGTACCTACTAAACCAGGTACAGAAAGTCCATTTAGAAACAGAGCTGTACAAGAAAATTTAACTCTTTTTAAAGAAATGCGTTCTGGCAAATTAGAGGAGAAAGACAATTTTGTTTTACGTGCCAAAATAGACATGAGCTCACCAAACATGCATATGAGAGATCCTATTATGTATAGGGTCCGTAAAGTGCATCATCATAGAACGGCAAATGATTGGTGCATTTATCCTATGTATGATTTTGCTCACGGTTTATCAGATGCTATAGAATCTATATCACATTCTATTTGCACTTTAGAATTTGAAGTACATAGACCGTTGTACAATTGGTTTAATGATAAAATTTTTGGCACTATAACCTTGCCCCAACAAATAGAAATGGCCAGGCTAAACCTTGGTTATACGGTTATGAGCAAAAGAAAATTATTGCAGTTGGTAGAAGAAAAATTGGTAGACTCATGGGATGATCCTAGAATGCCAACCATTTCTGGCTTAAGAAGAAGGGGGTATACTTCGGCAGCTATCCGAAATTTTTGCGAGACTATAGGGGTGGCCAGAAGAGACGGAATGATAGATGTCCAATTATTAGAGCACCATTTAAGAGAGGACCTAAATCAAGTATCTCTTAGAAGAATGGTGGTTCTGGAGCCAATAAAAGTAGTCATCACAAACTACCCTGAAGGCAAATCAGAAATACTATCAGCGGTAAATAATCCAGAAGATATAGACGCTGGCAAACGCAGTTTAACTTTCAGTAAAGAGCTTTTTATAGAAAGAGATGATTTTCTAGAAGATGCACCAGCAAAATATTTTAGACTAGCACCAGGTAAAGTAGTAAGACTTAAATATGCATACATTATCCAATGCAATGAGGTTGTAAAAGATTCAGATGGAAACATTGTAGAATTACACTGTGAGTATTTTCCAGATTCAAAAAGTGGAGAAGACACAAGTGGCATAAAAGTAAAAGGCACAATTCATTGGGTAAATACCAATGATTGCATAGAAAAAGACATTTATTTATATGATCGATTATTAACTGTCGAAGATTTTGCTTCACAAGAAGAGGAAGACTACAAACAATTTATAAACCCAGAATCCTTAGTTGTTTTAAAAGGTGCCAAATTAGAACCTTCATTAGCTGAAGCAAAGGTTGGTGAGCATTTTCAGTTTGAAAGAAAAGGATATTTTTGTGTGGATTCAAAAGCTATGGAAGAAGGACATTTAGTATTTAACAGATCTGTGGCTTTAAAAGACAGTTGGGCAAAAGAACAAAAGAAGTAAAAAGCAGAAAAAAACTATTCTAAAATAAATTAAGGATAAAAATGAAATTAATATCTTGGAATGTAAACGGAGTACGAGCTATAGTAAAGAAAGATTTTGCAGGTATATTAGCAAAAATGAATCCAGACATACTCTGTCTGCAGGAAACAAAAGCCCAAGACCATCAAGTATTAGAGGCCTTGGCTGATATTTCTGGGTATTATATTTATTCAAATTCTGCTGTAAAACTTGGGTATAGTGGCACTGCAATTTTGACTAAAAAAGAGCCTTTAAATATAACCAAAAACATTGGCGTTACAGAGCATGATACAGATGGTAGAGTTTTATGTGCTGAGTTCGAAGATTTTTATTTTGTAACTGTGTATGTTCCAAACTCTGGAAGTGAGTTAAAAAGACTGGGTTATAGACAAACTTGGGATAAAGAATTTTGCATTTACTTAAAAGAATTAGAAAAAACAAAGCCTGTTATCTTTTGCGGAGATTTAAATGTTGCTTACCAAGCCATAGATTTGGCTAGACCCAAAGAAAATTACAACAAATCTGCCGGTTATATGCAAGAAGAGATAGATGGCTTTGGACTTTTTGTAGCAGCTGGTTTTATAGACAGCTTTAGATATATGCATCCAACTCAAGTAAAATATAGTTGGTTTAGTGCTAGAGGTGGGGCCCGTGAAAGAAATGTAGGTTGGAGGATAGATTACTTTATGACAAGTCCAAGCTTGGTAAGTAAATTTGATAAAGCAGATATTTTAAATGATGTTTTTGGCTCAGACCACTGCCCGGTAGTACTAGAATTAAAAAAATAGCATAAAAAAAGGCAGCCTAATCTTACGCTGCCTTTTCATTTCATTCACTTTCTATTAGTTAGTAACTTTTACATTTACTGCCATTAGTCCTTTTTTCCCATCTGAAACTTCAAACTCCACTTCGTCGTCTTGTTTTACTGGTTGTTTCAAACCTGAAACGTGAACAAAAAATTCTTGGTCTGAACCATTGTCTTTAATAAACCCAAATCCTTTTGATTCATTGAAGAACTTAACTTTTCCTGTATACATGATATTAAATAATTTGTCGAAATATATGATTTTTTAGAATAAAAAAAACAAGTTTAGATAAATTTATTATTTATTTTAAAAGATTTTGGTATTTTTCTGTGTATAGAGGATCTAATGAGCTTAGTATAGGCACTATTTCTTGTTTCTGAGCTAAACTAGCACCAGCAATAATAGACAGTAGCTCATCCTTTTTTGCAAGCATAAATGCCGTAACTAATACACTAGATTGATTTAGGTTACGTACATTATTTATTTCTGTAATTGCAGATAAGATAGATTTCAAGGCGTCTTCCTTTTTACTTCCCAATTTATCTATCCCTATTCTATGGTAGTCATATAGTGCTTGATGAAAATTTACAAATTGAGCACTCAGTAAATTTTCTATAAGCCAAAATCTTGTATTTATTTCATTGGTTGAATTAGACCACCCTGGATTATCATTTAATTTAGGGTTATTAGTCATAGCTTGGTTTGCCAGTAAATAAAAGCTTTTGCCCCCATCCTTAGAAAAAGAATCATAATCCATACCTAAAATTATATAGCTGTAAAATGAAAGTAGGGTAGTAAGTTCGTTTGTGTATGAGTTGTCGTTGTACTCAATTTGCATTCCTGGAGTGTAGTTAAAACTAAAATTCTTATCAGGAAAGTTTAACAAAACGGTTTGATACACTGCTCCATACACAGGTCTTGAACTTTGAATTTGAGCTTGACAGAAGAAAGCTGTTTGAGTAGAATTTTCGTCTATTGTTAGGAGCAGGTTGCAGTTTATTTTTTCATGCGCTTCATATGTATCTTTAGTCCAGATTCTATTGTTTAAAAAATTTTCTATGTCAGATTTCATCTGTAAAAAAACTGATCTGTCAGGTAATTGATACTTTGTATCGTCTATAATTACATTAAACAAGAGTTCTTGAGCCTGAATTTTTTGAAAAAACAGAACAACAATAATAGATAAAATGATTTTAAAATTTTTCAAGAATATGATTTACAATGTCCTTTGCTACTTCTTCTTTAGATTTAATGCCAAATTCTAAACGATTGTTTTGTTCTAATATTGTAATTTTATTGTTATCAGATCCAAAACAAGTTCCTTCATTTTTAAGTGAATTTAACACTATAAAGTCTAGATTTTTAGATTTTAATTTTTTTTGTGCATTTTCTTCTTCATTGTTAGTTTCTAGTGCAAAACCAACATGTATTTGTTGTTTCTTTAATAAGCCTAGTTCTTTAGCTATGTCTTTTGTTTTCACAAGATCTATGCTAAATGTCTCCTCGTTTTTTTTAATTTTAAGAGTAGAAACTTCCTTGGGAGTATAATCTGCAACTGCAGCTGAAAAAACAACTAGATCACATGTAGAATAATATTCCAAACAAGCGTTGTACATTTCTTGTGCAGATTGTATGGATACAAAAGTTACATTTTTTGGTATTTCAAGACTTGTTGGCCCGCTTATGAGCACAACATCAAAACCGTTTTTTGTTAATTCCTGTGCAATGCAAAACCCCATTTTACCAGTAGATCTATTGCCTATAAAACGAACTGGGTCTATGGCTTCGTGGGTAGGTCCTGCAGTGACTAGAGCAACTTTTTTTTTCATAAAAAAAAGTTTTTTAGTTCTTCCACTATTTCCTCTGGTTCTGCCATTCTACCTTGTCCAAAAAGTCCACTAGCCAGCTCTCCGTCTCTAGCATCTATAATAATGTTGCCAAATGATTGTAGTGTTTGTAGATTTTTTTGTGTAGATGGGTGTTTGTACATATCTAAATCCATAGCTGGACATAAAATCACTTTGCATTTTGCGCTTAAATATGTAGCAGAAAGCAAATTATCGCATATTCCGGTAGAGAATTTTGCCAAACTATTTGCACTTGCAGGAGCTACTAAAAAAACATCTGCCCACATTCCTAGTTCTACATGGTTTACCCATTCTCCAAATTTATTTTTAGTAAATTCTGTATATACGGGTCTGTTACTTAGGGTAGATAATGTAAGTGCAGGAATAAAAGCAGATGCCGATGAAGTTAAAATAACTTGAACATCGGCACCTTCTTTTTTTAATAAACGTACAAGAAAAGCTGCTTTATAGGCTGCTATACTTCCTGTTACGCCAAGTAATATTTTTTTGTTGGTAAGCAAAATAGGTTAAAATTATTCAGCACTTTTTCTAGACCACACTATTTTATCTTCATAAAATTCATCCAAAGCTGCTGGTCCTGGCTTAGGCATTCTTTCGTAGTGTTTAGAAATCTCTATTTGTTCTCTGTTTTCAAAAATTTCCTCTAAATTATCTACAGTAGAAGCAAATTCTGCTAGTTTACCGCTTAGCTCCTCTTTGGCGTCTATACCTATTTGGCCAGCACGCTCGCCAATAATAAAAATAGATTGATAGATATTGCCTGTTTTTTCTGCTAATTCTTTAGTATCTCTTGTAATTATTGATGGATTTGCCATATTCTTTTGGGATTAGATTTTAGAGTTGTTGTTTGCTGATTTGTAATACCATTCTGCTTCATTGGTATACTTACTTTCTTTGTATCTTTCAGTAAAATCAAAATAGTATTCTACCACTTTTTTGTACCTTTCTTTTTGTAGGTATACAATTTTGCCTTCTTCTTTTATTTTATCTACACTTATTTTAGCCAACTCATACTGAGCTTTTATTTTTAGAAAAGACAATTCTTCTAAATAATTTGAACTAGGAAAATCCTGAGCAAAAAGGTCAAATAAAGTAGTGGCAGCTTTGTAGTTTTTAATTTTTAAATGAAGTTTAGCAGTTGTATAGTCTTTATCTTCTAATTTTTTGCTTAATTCATCTATCAAATTAGCACATTCCTGCGAATTTTCAGATTTAGGATATTTGTTTAAATAGCCTTGCATAGAAGCCAAAGCATTTATTGTTTGTGTCTGGTCTAAACTTACTTTTGGAGACTGCATGTACTGGCTTTTTGCAATCATATATTCAGACTTTTGAACTTTTTCGCTTCTAGGAAACTTAGAATTAAATTTTTTATAATAGTATTCTGCCATAATATAGTCTTTTTGATAAAAATAAGACTCAGCAAATATAAATAAAGCGTCCACAAATTCATCGCCACCACTTATGTAGGGTATTATGGTTTCTAATAAGCTTGTGCATTTGTAAAATTCTTGTTCTTGGTAATACCTAATTGCTGCCTGATATTTGTCTTCTACAGATCCGGAACGTGTTATACGCCCATATTCTGTGCAAGAAAATGTCATGAATGCAATAACAAGGTAAGTAAAGACTCTTTTTAGCATAAGTTTGCAAATATAGTTCTAATTGTTGTCTGAATCAAAATATTTTGTGGATAACGTAAAAAAATGAATATTATTTTAGCTTTTAGGTGTATTTAAAAAAGAAATTGTTTTTATCAAGTGTTTAATTTTTTATTCAGATTGTATCTTTTTTCTTTACAATTTAGTTTTTTTAAAAAATGGAGTCAAAACTCTTGGATATAATTTCAATGCATATGAGTATCTTTACAAGTGCAAAAAAATAGTAAAATCTAGTAAGCCAAATTTAGAAAATGGAACTGCAAAAGGGGCTTGGCTGTATACTAAAACAACGAATAAATTAATTTTATTCATTGATGAGAATGTTAGTTCTTAAAGACATGAATCATAAGCACTTGAATATTCATTTCAACAAAATACTGAAAGTTAGCTACCTGTTAAGGATGGTATTGAAAAAATGACTATTTATTTCCAAGAATAGACTAGTTATTTTCTTTACACATTAAAAGTAAGTTCTAAAGCTGGTTTAATTACGTAATTTCTAAAGTGTTCTTTTCTTAAACTTTATAGTTCGTGTATGCGTATTGTTTAAAACATCATTAAATTGCACCAAATGTTAGAGTTTCAAACAGAAAGAGCCAAGTATCATGTGAAAGATAATGTGTTCTATTTAGATTATATATTAGACACTTATTATGATGACTTAGAGGCTAAAGAAGCCATAAAAATGGTTCATAGTTTTTTAGATATAAATGAAATAAAGCTACTGCCCATTGTTGTCTCTGCCAATACCTGCAATCCTAAGTTCACTTTTGCCGCAAGACGTATTCTTTCATCCAAAGAAGCACTTTGTAGGTATACTTGTATAGCAATAGTTGTAAACAACCCGCTACAAAAAATTTTAGGGAGCTTATTTTTGGCTATGTGTCCAATTAATGCTTCGCCTATAAAACTTTTCGATTCTAAAGAAGAAGCACTTTTTTGGGTAGAAGAATTATCTCTCAAAGTTGTAGCAAATTAACCTCAAGAGTTTTGTCTTACATTATACTATTTAAAGCAAACGGGCACTTATTTTTTTGGTTTGTAACCAGATTGTACAAATATTTTAATGTGATCAGTTTCGCTCATAAGTTGTTGTAGAGAAGCTTCTGTTTTCTCTGCATATGATTTTACAATTTGATATCCCAACCAACGTCCTATACGCCCAGGACATTTGTCTCCAATTTCTACACAATTTGGTCTATCAGATAAAAAAAGACGTATGTTTTCGCCTTTAGTATTGTAAAACAATTCGTTTTTTGTAAAATACGAGTAAATCATGTATTCATTTGATTGTATTTCTTCCCAATCATTTGCACTATAATCAAACAGCTCATATTCTTCTTTGCAAGGCAATACTTTACGCATAAAATAGTATTGTTTACCAAACTTTATCATTTGATTGATTAATTTTTGATCCGGTAAATACTGTACATATCGGTTAGACATTGCATAAGCTGCCTTAGTATCTACGGTATTTTTATTTAAATAACGTTTTATATAATCTGGCATTTCTTCTCTATGAGGCTGATAATGCGCTGTGCTATCTAAAAAGTAATCTAAACCAATCAGCAGCAAACTATCTGCGTCATTGATTACATAGTCTCCAAATCCAGAGATTAATGTATTTACTTCGGGTTGTTTAAAATCTGAGTAAAAATAGGTGATGTTTTTAAACAACTCTGTTAAGCTTGTTTTTTGTGCCGAAAAATCGCCAAATTGATTTTTAACATCCATTTTTAAGGTATCTAGTAAAGGGCTTCCAAGCCAAATCAATTGTTTTAAAACTAAATCTCTAGGTATGCCAGCATCTTGATGGTAAGAAGCATAAAGTTTGTGCTTTTGAAGAAATGCAAACGCTTGCTGTGGCGTTTTAATGGCAGAGAACTCTTTTTCTAAATGTACTACTTTTGCTTCTATTTGTATTTTAGATGTATCTAATTGTTCAGAACATTTTTTCTTGCAAGAGCACAAAAAGAATATAAAGAAAAAGGGTAGTATTATTTTTTTGTTATTCATTTTATTTTTTGAAATAGTAAACCTAACGAAATGCAAAAATAAGTAATAACTTAGCAATTGATTGAAAAATTTTAAACTATGAAAAAAATATATTTATCAATACTGTTAGTTGTAGCCGTTTATGCTTCAAAGGCACAAGTAGAAATTGGTGTCCAGTTTTCACCTTGTTTGTCTACCACCAGAATAGAATCTAAAACACAAGCGTTTGATTTCGACAGCTACAAATCTGGCATTAGATTTAATACGGGTTTAGTGGCAGATATTTTTTTAAGAGACAATATTGCTATATCTACAGGTTTATGGTACTCTGTAAAACGCTCTGGCATAACAGTAAAAGATTCTATTACAACAACAAACTCTGTTTCAAACACACAATACCTAAATTTACCTATTGGTTTAAAGCTTTATACTCAAGAAATTATGGCAAATATGAGGTTGTTTTTGCAAGTAGGTGGCGTAGCAGATTTTAAAATTTCTAAAGATAAAATAAAGCAAAATGCAAAAGAATTGATAAACCCTAATTCTTTTTCTAAACCATTTAACTCTTCTGTAAATGTAAGTATTGGTACAGAAATTAAAATAGGAAGCCACAACAAGCTTTTTGGCTCTATTTTTTACAACAGAGGATTAATAAATATGCTCAAAAAAGATTATGCTACATCATTAAATAGCCAAAATGTATCTTTAAACTCTGATCAAATGGGGCTTACGTTTGGTTACAAGTTCTAATTTTTTAGTTATAGAGCTACGCTTTAAATAAGTAATACTACTTTTAAAATGTAGCTCTAATTTTTATATTAAATCAAAACATCTATAATTTTATCTACCCATAAATCATACATTTTGGTAGATGGATGTAATAAATCTGAAGCCAGTAATGCTATTTCTTTGTTTGCTTTTTCTGAAATTGGTGTAATAGAAATAAACTGAATTTGATGCTTTTGAGCCACTTTTTCTATCAAAATATTTAATTCTCGAATTTCAAAACCAATATAACTTTGCCAGTTTTTGCCAAAAGGGGTTGCCCCATAATTTGGCACGCTTAGTATGAAAATATTATTTTTGTCCTTGATTTTTTCAAATGAAAAAGCAATTAACTTTTCTAGCTCCTTTTCATATTGCACAATACTCAAGCCTTGGTATTGATTGTTTACACCAATAAGAATGGATATAAAATCATACTTAGATGCCAATGTTGTATTTGCCAATTCTTTGTTAAGATTTTGTACTGTCCAGCCAGTTTTAGCAATTACTGTTGGTGTTTTCCAGTTTTTTTTCTGAGCCAAAAGATATGGAAATGTTTTGTTTGCTTCTACACTTTCACCAATAGTGTATGAGTCTCCTAATGCTAGATACGTGTGTTTGTTAAGCATTAGCTTATTGCCCCCCAATCTACTTTATTGCCTTTCATTTTAGAAATTTGTTTGTATAAAATTGCATTTGCCGGATGCTGCAATTTTAAGTCTTTGCTCAGTATTTTTTCTGCCATAGCTCTAGCTTCTTTTAAAATAGCGCCATCAAATACTAAGCTAGCTAACTTTAATTCTAAAACACCACTTTGTTTTGTGCCAGACATATCTCCAGGCCCCCTTAGTTTTAAGTCTACATCGGCTATTTCAAAACCGTCTGTTGTTCTCACCAAAGTTTCCATTCTTACTTTTCCGTCTTGAGAAAGTTTGTTTCCGGTAACTAAGACACAAAAACTCTGATTGCCTCCTCTTCCTACTCTACCTCTTAACTGATGCAGTTGTGCCAATCCAAATCTTTCGGCATTTTCTATAACCATTATGGTAGCATTTGGTACGTTTACACCTACTTCTATAACCGTAGTTGCTACCATTATTTGGGTTTCTTTGCGTACAAACCTAGCCATTTCGCTTTCTTTTTCTGATGGGCTAAGTTTGCCGTGCACTATACTTACGTGGTAGTTGGGGAAATTTCTAACAATATCATGGTAGCCATCCATCAAGTTTTTTAAGTCTATTTTTTCGCTTTCTTCTATCAAAGGAAATACTACATAAGCCTGATGCCCTTTTTTGATCTCCTCTTCTATCATACCGTACACCCTTAGTCTGCTTGTTTCATACTTATGTACGGTTTTTATGGGCTTTCTTCCTGCGGGCAGTTCGTCTATAACAGATACTTCTAAGTCTCCATAAACTGTCATGGCAAGTGTCCTTGGTATGGGAGTTGCTGTCATGACTAAAATATGAGGGGGTATATGTTCTTTTTTATTCCAAAGCCTTGCCCTTTGGGCTACGCCAAACCTATGTTGCTCATCTATAACACAAATACCTAAATTTTTAAACTTCACTTTATCTTCTAGCAGCGCATGTGTACCCACCAATATTTGCAAGCTTCCGTCTTCTAAGGCTGTATGAATTTCTGCCCTCTCTTTTTTTTTGCTACTTCCTGTTAGCAGTTTTAGTTTGATGTCTAGCTTTTGGCAATATTCAAAAAGCCCTTGAAAGTGTTGTTCTGCAAGTATTTCAGTAGGCGCCATAATGCACGCCTGCGCGCCATTGTCTAAAGCCATAAGCATACAAATAAAAGCTACAATGGTTTTTCCAGAACCCACATCTCCTTGAAGCAAACGGTTCATTTGTTTTCCGCTTCCAACATCTGTTCTAATTTCTCTAATTACCTTTTTTTGGGCATTTGTAAGGTCGAAAGGCAAAATAGTTTCATAAAATTTTCTGAGTGTTTGAAGATTCCTTACAACAAGACCAGGAGATGACGCTCTATGAATGCCTTTTTCTAACAACATTTTGAGCTGAATGTAAAAAAGCTCTTCAAACTTTATTCTTGTTTGTGCTTTTTGCAGTAGTTTTTCATCGCTTGGAAAATGGATATTAGCCAAAGCCTCTTTTTTCCCAATCAATCCAAAAGTAGCTAACAAATACTCTGGCAAGGTTTCTTCTAATTTTGGTATGGCTTGAGAAAGCAACTCTTTCATGGCTCTGGATACACCTTTGCTGTCTAAAAACACACGTTTCATAGACTCAGAGGTATGGTATACAGGCGATAGTTTTGTTTGAACTTCTTTGTTTTCTCCTATTTTTTCTAATTCAGGATGTGCAAAGTTCAGCTTATTTCCAAAAACAGAGGGTTTTCCAAAAAGAATGTACTCTTGACCAATAACAATATTTTTTGCTACCCATTGCGCTCCTTGAAACCAAATCAAATCTACTACACCTGTTTCGTCTTTAAAAATTGCGTTGAGTCTTTGTTGGTGCGTAGTACCATTTTTTGAAAAATTTACTATTTTACCTTTGATCTGTACATTGTTCATGTCAGACCTAAGCTCGTTTATTTTGTAAAAAGTAGTTCTGTCATCATATCTAAAAGGAAAAATTTCTAGAAAATCTCCGAAAGTGAAAATAGCCATGTCTTTGTTTAGCACAGATCCTTTCTGCGGACCTATCCCTTTCAAAAATTCTATCTTAGAGTCGAGAAAATTAGACATACTCTAAAAGTACATAATTAGGGCTTACTGAAAAAGTGAAAATACATAATTTAGACAATTGTACTGTAAAGATTGCTTGTACTTTGCTTGCAGCATAAACCAAAACGAATAGGGCATAGATTTAGATTCTTTTAGGCGTATTAGCCATTACTAAAGAAAAAGTCAATAAAAAAGGCTTGAAACGTAAGTTTCAAGCCTTTTGGGTGGATGATGGGGTTCGAACCCACGACCCTCGGTACCACAAACCGATACTCTAACCAGCTGAGCTACAACCACCATTTAATTCTAATAAATCAGAATCGGTTTGCAAAAGTAGATACTACTTTTGACATTTCCAAGATTTTATCTAATAAATGTGAGCCTTTTTCCAGATTCGCCTTCTATTATTTTTCCGTCTTGGTAAGATATTCTTCCAGAAACTATTGTTTTGTCTATGGTAGAGCTAAATTCGTAACCATCAAAAGGAGACCATTTGCAACTATACAACAATGATTCTTTGCTGACTAGGTGTTTTTTATGTAAGTCTACCAGCACCAAATCTGCAAAATATCCTTCTCTTATGTACCCTCTTTTTTCAATTTCGAAGCACTTAGCCACATTATGGGCTGTTTTCTCCGCAATTTGCTCTAATGTTATTTTACCTTGATGATAGAACTCTAACAAAGCCAAAAGGCTGTGCTGCACCAAAGGACCACCAGAAGGAGCGGTCCAATAATTTTGTTCCTTTTCTTCTAGAGTATGAGGCGCATGATCTGTGGCAAGCACATCTATAGTACCATCCAATACTGCTGCCAATATTGCTTCAGCATCTGACAAAGATTTTACAGCCGGGTTCCATTTGATAAAGTTTCCCTTGCTTGCATAATCTTGGTCATTAAACCAAAGATGGTGTGTACAGGCCTCTGAAGTAATTCTTTTTTCTTCTAAAGGAATCTTATTTGAGAAAAGTGCAAGTTCTTCTTTGGTAGAAATGTGAAGTACGTGCAGTCTAGTATTGTATTTTTTTGCTAAGTCTACAGCCATAGAAGAACTCCTAAAACAAGCTTCTCTGCTGCGTATGGTTGGATGGTGGATTACAGGCATGTCATCACCGTATTTTTCTTTGAATAGAGCAAGATTTGCCCTAATCATAGGCTCATCTTCACAATGTGTGGCTATCAAAATATTAACTTTACTAAAAATATTGGTTAGTGTCTGCTCATTATCTACCAACATATTGCCAGTAGAAGATCCCATAAAAACCTTTAAGCCACATACATTTTTTGCATTCGTTTTCAAAACCTCTTCTATGTTGTCATTAGATGCGCCCATAAAAAAAGAATAATTTGCCAATGAATTTTGTGAAGCAATTTGATATTTGGCTTCTAAAAGTTCTTGTGTAAGGGTTTGTGGATTTGTGTTTGGCATTTCCATAAAAGATGTTGTACCGCCTGCCACAGCTGCCCTACTTTCGCTGTAGATATTTCCTTTGTGAGTTAAGCCGGGCTCTCTAAAATGCACTTGATCATCTATTAGTCCAGGCAAAAGGTATTTCCCACTTGCATCTACAACATGAGCTGAAGGATCAGAAATAGAAAAATCAATTTTTTCTATCAAATTTCCGTTTATTAGTAAGTCTTTTTGTACTATTAAGCCCTCATTGACGATGGAAGCATTTTTAATGAGTATTTTCATAATCAGAGTATTGATTCTTCTAAAATTTATCTACTTCTAAGGTGTAAGGTATTGGATTTAATTACCCAATACATTTAAAGTTATAATTGAAACAAATAATACCTTTCTATTTTAGAGGGGTATGCAAATGTATAATCTAGCCTAAAACTCGTACCTTGTACCGAAATTACAAAATACTACACAATGAGCTTTGCAAAATTAGGAATAAATTTAAATTTGGTTAAAAAAATTGAAGAACAAGGTTGGGCAACACCTACACCTATTCAAGAAAAAGCCATACCTATAGCTCTAGGAGGACAGGATCTAATAGGAATAGCACAAACTGGTACAGGAAAAACAGGAGCTTTTCTAATTCCTATCTTGCACAAACTAGGGTATAAAGCATTGGGATTGCCTAGGGTTTTGATTTTTGCCCCTACCAAAGAATTAGCCGCACAGATTGGAGAACATTACGAAAAATTGAGTTTAGTAGAAGACATAAAAAGTGTAGTTTTGGTAGGCGGTGTAGGCATGAAAAGCCAATTAGATGCTGTAAAATTAGGCGTAGACGTAGTTATCTCTACACCAGGTAGGTTTATGGATTTGTATAGAAAAGGTGCTCTAGATCTAAAAAATGTAAAAACCTTAGTATTGGACGAGGCAGATAGATTGATGGATATGGGTTTTATGCCACAATTACGCACCTTGTTAGAGGTTATACCTATAAAACGTCAGAACATGTTGTTTTCTGCAACATTCCCAGAAAAAGTAGAGCAACTTAGTTTTGAGTTTTTAGAGTTTCCTGTTCGAATAGAAGAAGTAGCAGAGTCTACACCAGCCGAAACCATAAGCCAGTTTTGGTATCCTGTAAACAGCAAAAGAACCAAAGTGAATCTTTTAGAATATTTGTTAGACGATGAAGAGCGTTTTAACCGTGTTATTGTATTTGTAAACACTAAGGAAAATGCTGATTACCTATTTTCTTTTGCTTCTAGAAAATTGCAGGGCGGTGCAGTAATTATACACTCTAATAAAAGCCAAAGCAACAGAAACAACTCTTTAGATGCTTTTGAAAAGGGCGAAAAACGGATTTTGGTGACCACAAATGTAAGTTCTAGAGGTTTGGATATAGATTCTGTAAGCCATGTAATAAATTTTGATGTGCCAATTGTTGTAGAAGATTATGTACATAGAATAGGCCGTACAGGAAGGGCCTACAAAGTGGGCGAAGCTATTTCTTTTGTCACTAAAGCAGAGAAAATGTACATAGATAGGTATTCTAAAAAAATGAAATTTGAACTCAAAGAGTTGGATTTTCCAAAAGAAGTTACCAAAATAGAAATGCCTAGAGAAGAACTTATAGAAATGGAGCGTGAAATAGATAGGCTTAAAAAACAAGACGATCCTAGTTTTCAAGGAGCTTTTCATGAGAAGAAAAAAATATTTAGACCAAAAGCTAAACCAAAAAGTAAAGTTACCCCAAAAAATGCACCTAAAAATAGAGGTAAAAGATGAAGTGAATTAATATAATAAACTGTATTTAAAGAATTTATATAATATTATTTTATGATTTAAACCCAATACAAAGTTATGCAAAATACACTCTTGATTTTTGCTAAGTACCCTCAACTTGGTAAAGTAAAAACCCGTTTGGCCACCGATATTGGAAATGAAAAAGCCCTTAGTGTATACAAACAGTTGCTATTTCAAACCTTTGATATGGCCAATGAAGTGGGCGCTTTTGTAATGGCATGTTTTACACAAAAAGACGAGCTTACTTTAGATACTATTCCCTATGACCGCTTTTATTTGCAGACCGAGGGAGATTTAGGCGTAAAATTATACAACGCGCTAGAATATGCATTTTATTTGGGTGCTCAAAATGCCATTGTTATTGGTACAGATTGTTCAGAATTGTCTCCTGAAATTATTCATGAGGCCTATTCTCAATTAGAAAATCATGATTGTGTTGTTGGTCCTGCAAAAGATGGCGGATATTATCTGATAGGTATGAAAGCCTCCAAACCCTACCTTTTTCAAAACATAGATTGGAGTACAGATGTAGTTTTGAAACAAACATGCCAAACATTAGACGCTAGAGGAGACACATATTTTCTGTTGCAAGAATTATCTGATATAGATACCTTAGAAGATCTGAAACAAAGCAACGAACATGTTTTAAAAAGACTAATCGAATAAAATGAGTTATTTAGAAACAACTAAAGAGGCATACAGAAAAGGTGCAGAAACCTTAGATATGGGTCTTTGATGTTCTAAACCACCTATATTAGGCAGTTTACTGGGTTATAAACACCTTAGATAATGCCATAAATAAATTATGGTTGAGGGGATGGCTTATGTACACCTTGTTCTATATGAATACAAGTGTGTGACCTCTAAACGTAATTAAAACTTAGCAACCAATTCTTCTATTTATTTAACGCTTACTGAAAAACGTGTATTGTTCTGTAATTCAATATTTTACTCTGCTATTTTCAATTTTTGATGCAAAGATTTTGAAGGAAATAAGCTAAAACCTTTGCATCGACCTTATAAAAAATGCGTTAAGAAATTTGATTGATGTAGCGGTTAAAAACAAAACACTGTCTGAGCCCATC
>JAYVIQ010000128.1:0-20962 GCA_043770215.1 Cytophagales bacterium
GTATAAATGAGGTGTTGATTATAAGTACTCCACATGATTTGCCGTGTTTTGAAAAGTTATTAGGAGATGGATCCAGAATAGGTTGTAAAATAAGTTACAAAGTACAAGAAAACCCTGATGGTCTTGCTCAAGCTTTTGTACTAGGTGAAGCGTTTATTGGTACTGATAAAGTTGCTTTGATTCTTGGAGATAACATTTTTTATGGCGCTGGATTGGGTACATTACTCAAACAAAATAATGATCCAGATGGAGGTGTAATTTATGCTTATCATGTAACAGATCCAGAAAGATATGGTGTTGTAGATTTTGATAAAAATGGAAGTGCCTTATCTATTGAAGAAAAACCAAGTGCACCTAAATCTAATTTTGCCGTTCCGGGGTTATATTTTTATGACAATCAAGTGATAGAAATAGCTAAAGCTGTCAAGAAAAGTGCAAGAGGAGAATATGAAATAACAGATATAAACCAAGAATATTTACGAAGAGGTAAATTAAAAGTTAGCATTTTAAGTAGAGGGACAGCTTGGTTAGATACAGGTACTATAGATTCTCTTTTACAGGCGTCACAATTTGTTCAAGTAATAGAAAAAAGACAAGGGTTTAAAGTAGGGTGTATTGAGGAAATAGCTTACCGCATGAAATTTATAAGCAAAGAGCAACTCAAAGAAATTGCACAGCCATTAGTAAAAAGTGGATATGGTACATATTTACTAGATTTGCTTAAACACAAATTTTAGAATATATTTACAGAGTTTGAAAAAAGTATGTAAAATATTAGGTTTAGGAATTGCTTTGGTAATAACATTACAAAGCATACAATTTACTATATCTAGTTTTTTTTATACTAATTTTAACCAGGTTTTGGTAGCTAACTGCTGTAAAAACAAAACTACAGACCCTAGTTGTAAAGCCAAATGTTTTCTTGGAGAAAGCGAGAAGCAGCAAAAGGATACAAATGCATCAACCATTAAAAAAATAGAATGTTTAGTCCACAATTTTGCTGTTTTAAAGCTTTCAAAAGTTCAAAATACTTTAATTAGTGAAACTAAAAAGACCAATTATAAGTACCAAAATCAGTATCTTTTCTTATTTTTAAAAGAGAAATTTGATCCTCCTATTAATGGTTAATTTTTTATTTTAATAGTTTTTACGCTTGTTCTAGACGTTGTACACAATATGCAAAAGGATTTTATTTTGCGTAAAGCACACCCTAGTACATTCTCTAAATTCTTAAATATTTGGTTAAAATTAACCAAATCCAAACATTCAAAAAAAAAATTCTAAACAGCCTCTGATGTATTTATAACAATACTTACATGGCTTTAAAATATTACACAATGAAAAAGTATTTATTAGCAGTACTTTCAATAGTATTAGCATTGAGCGTGGCTGACGCACATTTTGGTTCTAGAGGACCTTATGGAGGGTCTGTAAGTTGTATGATTTCACATGATTCTACTGTATATGTAGGTACATCTAATGGTGGGGTTTTTGAAAGCACAAACGCAAGTTTGGTAGCCTGGAGGGCAAGACCAGTAGGATTGAAGCAAGGTAAAATTACAGCATTGGCACATACAGGCAAGTTCTTGTTTGCAGCTACAGCAGATAGTGGTGTTTTTTGTTTTAATGGGTTTGATGCTAAAGACAGGTACTGGACACCAGCAAATAAAGGTATAGTGGGTAAAAAAATTACTTGCATGATTGCTTTAGATTCCAACTCTTTGATGGTGGGTACATTTGGCGATGGATTATACCTAAGCAATGATCTAGGAGCAAGCTGGAAATCTGTAAATAACGATGTACTCCATCATTATGAAATTTTAGGTTTAGTTAAAATAGGAGATAGAATTATTCATACATCATTAGACGGTGGCGTTTGGGCAAGTAAAGATTTAGGGAGCTCATGGGAGGATTATAATGACGATAATACATACCATATAGACGGGGAATGTATAATTAGTAATGCAAGTAGCGATGGTCAGATTATGGTTTCTAATGCAAATGGAATATTTACAACCAATACATTAAATGATGTTGAGTTTCCTGAATATACCAATGTACTTAGGGGAGAAGCCATTGGAAAAACAATTTATTCTATTAGCAATGATGAATCTAATTGGTACTTACTGACAGATAAAGGGATTTTGAGAAGCCCAAAAAACAGTATTTCTTGGACATTTATAAATACAGGTTTGACAACAATTGAAACTAAAGCGTTGGTTGCTTTTGGGGATAATTTGGTTTGTGGAACATTAGCAGAAGGTATATTTAAAGCATCAAATACTAGTACCCCTACATGGTCAAAAATAAATGTTGGTTTCAACAACCTAGAAACATATTCTATGATTGCAAGTGATAATTTGTTGGTAGCAGCCACAAGCCAAGGAGTGTTTGTAAATACTGCTGTACTTACTGCCATAGCATACAACAAAAGAAATTTTGGGTTAACAGATAGTTTAAATGTAAATGATTTAGCTTTTGGGGGTACTCGTTTGTTTGCAGCAACTAAACATCTAGGGGTTTTCCAAAGTGTAGATTCAGCAAAGACTTGGGCTAATGTTTCTTTAGGGTTGTCAAATATGAACATTAAAAAAATATTTTGCGATGTTAAAAACCAAATGAAATATTGTATTTGTTCTTCAGGAAACATATATAAATCTGGTTTGACGAGTAATGAATGGCAATTATTTACTTCTGGGTTTATTGGTAAAGCTTCTTCCCTGACATTTCAGGATAAAAATGTGATAGCTACAACACTTACAAACGGTGTGCAAGTTTCTAAAAATGGCGGAGATTGGATCATGTCTACTATGGGTTTGACAAACCTAATAACCACATCAATCACAACAAATGGTGCAGATATTTATGTAGGTACTACGGGTTCTGGAGTATTTGTAACAGATTCTAGTACTATGGTTTGGTCACCAGTTGTTGCCTCGCCAACCAACAAATACACAGGTTTTGTAAACAACGCTTATAATAGTCTAAACATACAAGCTATGCATAGCAATGCCGGTTGGGTATTTGCTAGTTACAAAGGTGGTGTATTTGCAACATCAGATAGAGGTGTTACTTGGGTACCTGCTGGAAACCAATTTAATTATCCAACTTTTTCTAACGTATTTAAAATAGGTATTGGTACAGATAGAATATTTGTTACTACTGATAATAACTCTTTGTATTCTAATGGGTTGGCAGAGTTGCCAGCTTTAAATGCAATTGAAGAGAAAAGGACAGTAAATGATGTGTTTTCTGTATATCCTAACCCAAGCAATGGAGCAGTTAGGGTAGATTTTTCTGAGAAGGGGGTTAGTGAATTATCAGTATACAATGCATTGGGCATAGTGCTTGAAAGTATCAAACCTACCAGTACATCTATTTTGTTGCAACTAGAAAAAGGAATTTACATTATAAAAGGGGTGACAAATACAACATCGTTTACTGAAAAAATAATTGTAGAGTAATTTATACATAAAAATATACAGCAGGCAACTAGCTTAGAGTTGCATATATACTTATGAAAAAGCTATTTATAATAATTTTAGGGTTGTCTTTTTTATTTATATCCTGTAAAGATAAAAAAGAACCAGAGCCTTCTAAAACAGATTCTACGAAAGAACTTTCTAAAATAAATTTAAAATTAGAGCATACCTTTAATGGACAGCCACTTGCTTTAAATACAAAATTTGTTAATGCAAAAGGAGATACCATCCAAATATCAGAGCTTAAATATTTTCTATCTAACCTAATTTTGAAAAATGCTAGTACTAGTACAGAAGATACTTTTGGCTATCATTTAATAGATATTAAAAAAGGGGCTATACAAGAGATTGATCTTAGTGGCTTTATGCCAGGTACTTATGATGCAATAAAGTTGGCAGTAGGTGTAGACAAAGCTAGAAACTATAGTATTGAAAGTGCCAAAGGAGATCTAGACCCTGCCGGTGCAACAGATGGAATGATTTGGACATGGTCTACAGGGTATAAGTTTCTAAAGTTTGAAGGGAAATACACATTGCCTACTATACCTCCTGTCAATGGAAATTTTGTTATACAAACTGGTGGAGATTTGGGATACAAAGAATTCTCTTTTGATAGTAAAGGAACATTAGAAAAAGGTAAAACCACTGAATTGCATTTAATAGTAGATGTTGCAGAACTATTCTATTCTCCTACACTTATAGATATTTCTAAAAAACTCGGTCACTCAGGTGCTGGTTTAATTATGGACAATATGGCATCTAGTACAGAACAAGGCAAAAAAGGGTGGTTTGAATTACAACATTTTAAGGTGGAATGATGAATAAACACACAGTAGGTATTGTCACATTCATTTGTTGGTTCATTTCATGTAAACCCATGGAGACTGATCTGGCAGCAAAGTACTTTACGCCTTTGTTGCCATCTTACATAGAGATTCCAAAAAATTTAAAAGACATACCATTAGAAGGAGTACAGCTTGGAGAAAAATTATTTTTTGATGCAAATTTAAGCAGTAATGGACAAGTTTCTTGTGCTACATGCCACCAAAAGTCCTTAGCTTTTGGAGACGGGGAAGCTCTAAGCAACAAAGGTGTAAGTGCACAAGTTTTGCCAAGGCATACTCCAGTTTTGTTTAATTTGGCATGGCAAAAAAGCTTTTTTTGGGATGGAGGAGCGCCAGATTTGAGTTCTCAAGCGTTGGCACCACTGTTTTCTGAACACGAAATGGATGCTGACCTAAATAACATTATAGCTTACCTTAAATCAAATATAGAATATCAAAAGATGTTTAAAAACAGTTTTAGCTCTGGTAAAATAAATAGCTTAAATATTTTAAAAGCTTTGAGTTGGTACCAGCTAAGTTTAATTTCTTTTGATACCAAATATGACAGATTTAGATTTAAAAATGACTCTAGTATATTGACAAAAAAAGAGTTAAGTGGATTAAAGATTTATGAAAATCAATGCAATTCTTGCCATACATTGCCTATTGCTAGCAGTTATGATTTTGCAAATAATGAGCTAGATACTTCTTTTGATTATCCATTTGAAGATGAACGCTTAGGAAGAAACAGAATAACAAATAATGCTGAGGACCTTGGTAAATACAAAATACCCAGCCTTAGGAATTTAAGTTTTAGTGGGCCGTACATGCATGATGGTAGGTTTAAAAATTTAGATGAAGTATTGATTCACTATCAGAATAAAGCCACTAAAAACATAACAACCACATTGAACGGAATAGACAAAGAAAACTTAAAATCATTCTTACTTACATTAAATGGTGCAAAATTCGTTAATAATTAAAAAAATAATCTTCATAAAATTGCTTTTGAGTTACCAACTATTGCTTAGTTGCGATTTTTGTTCATTGCTTGATTATGGTAATTTAAACAATCAAACTTCTTTTAGATTAGATTATAAATTCCGTTTGTTTAAAGGCTATAACCAAACTATAAATCCTTATACAGGAAGTAAGATAGTAGCAAGAAATGGAGTATTACATAAAACATTACCAGGGTCAGAAAAAGCGTATATTAATAGTACTAAAGATTATGAAGCCTACAGATTAGTAAATTTAGGATTTGTATATAATCATAAAAAAAACACCAATTACATGATAAATTTACCTTATCTATCAAATACAGATTTCTATGGATATGTTATACCAAGCATAGGTGCGGCAGTATCAGAAAAAAAACAATATACCGGCTTTGGAGATCTGAATATTGGGATACAAAAAATTGCTAGCAAAGAATATAAGCAATGGAAACATACAATTAAACTTGGCTTTTTGTTGTTTTTGCCTACAGGTAAATATAATGAAGAAGAACTTTTTTCAGGAAATATACATATGCTGCCAGGGAGGTCTATTTATGCAACAGAATTAAGCGCAAATTACACATTTGAGAACTCAGGCAACTGGGGACTTAATTGGGTAAGCAGTTATTATATTCCATTTAAAAAAAATGAAGTTAGAAACAGCAATGATTACCAGTTTGCAAAAAGAATTGGACTTGACTTTATAGGGTTTAAAATATTTGAAGGGAAATTAAAAAAGATTATTACTTTAGGCGCAAAATACGAATATCAAGACTATGAAAAAATAAACAATTATAGAATAGATGATTCTGGGTTTCAAGTAATGTTGGCCAATGTTGGTCTAGCATTTAAATACAAACAGAATTTATGTATGATGTCTTTAGATGTTCCTTTGCTTCAAAAACTAAACGGATTGCAAGTATATACAAAACAAGCTTACAGTATTAGTCTTATACATTATCTCAAAAAACTAAAAACAGAAAAATAAACCCAACTTAGTACTCCATTACTGCGTAAAAAACATAAGTAGATAATAATTTAACAATCACTGTGTTTAAACATAAAATAAAGTGGAAGGAAGGTACCAAATATTGTCTTTTTCTGTTCCTTTACTTGCAATACTGCTTAGTTTTTTAAGCGCTAGAAAAACGTTGCCACTAGCCATCTCCATTTTTTATGGTTTTGTAGTTTTATTTTTATTTTCACCAAATACCGTCTCTGTCGTAAATGTATTAAATGATGTTTTTTTATACATAGACAAAATAAAAATTGTTCTAGCAATTCTTCTATTCAGTCTTTTGGTAGGCTCTATGAATTATCTTGGATTTACTTCTACATTAATAGATTTCACAAATACCTACATTCAAAATAGAAAATCAGCACAACTAATTACAGTTTTAAATAGTGTTATTTTCTTTTTTGATGAATTCACTCATTCATTTGCAGTAAAAAATGCAACAAAATCTATTACAGATAGACATAGAATTTCTAGAGAGAAGTTAAATTTTATTATTGTAAATTCCGCTAGTCCTATAGCTATTATTATATTGCTTGCCTCATGGATTAATTCTGAATTAAATGAGATATCTAATGCCATAAACCAACCAATTACAGGGGTAAAGTTCAATTATTTTGCACATGCACTTAAATACAGTTACTACCCCATTTTTATTTTTGGATTTGTATGTATAAGTATCTTTACAGGTAGAGAGTTTGGTTCTATGAAACACGCTAAACCTGTTATTTCATCCGTTTTTAATCATTATTCTTCTAAAAAAATAGAGGCTAAAAGAGTGATTAGAGCATTTTCTCCGTTATGTGTTTTTGTATTAGTTTATGGTTGTGCATTTTTTCTGAGCGGATACATAAAACAAACATCTAATTCTTGGAACTTAAATGATATAATATCAGAAGCACACAGCATAGATGCATTACTTACTGGATCCTTTATAACCGTTTTTTGGTTTTTGGTTTATACCAGAAAAAAAATGGATTATGGGTATTTTGAATCTCTTAAAGTTAGTTTATATAGAGGTTCTAGAACTATTTTATTGCTTTTATTAGCTTGGGCATTAGGGTATGTTATTAAAAAGTTAAATGTCCCGCTGCTGGTTGTCCAAAACTTTTCTTATGGACTAAGTCCATATGCTTTGCCAGCACTTTTTTTCTTGATGAGTGGTTTGGTTTCTTATCTTACTAAATCTAAGTACATAAGTCTTAGTATTTTGTTTCCTGTATTGTTGCCCATAGTACTTGTTGTTTGTAAAGATACCAATGTAAATTTAGGACTTTGTAATGATGTGTTGTTCCATTCTATTGCATCAATAGTGTCAGGAGCATTATTAGGCAATCATTTTGTAAATTCTTTCGAAAACAAGATTTTAAATCCCTCTAGCTCTTCAAAGAGTGAATCGCTAAACATTAGGTCACAAAAGCCATATTCATTTGTAGTAGCGGGAGTGAGTTTGTTTTTCAGTCTTACGCTTGCCAATATGGGGCTGCCTTGGTTTATAGTTTATTTTTTTGGGTTTCTAACTTTATACCTTATTATTAGAATTTATGGCAGAACTTATTAGCAATTTCTTTGGTTTCCAAAAGAATAGATGAGAAATTGCATTAAATATGGATATTAAAGAAGAAATACAAAATATTAATAGTGTATTAGAAAATTACAACTTTGGCACTGAACCAAGTAATTTATACACACCAATTACTTATTTTTTATCTTTAGGAGGTAAGCGTTTTAGGCCTTTGCTTACATTAATTGGGGCATCTCTCTATACCTCTGACTATAAAAAATTTATTCTGCCAAGTATAGCTACAGAGGTTTTTCATAATTTTTCTTTGGTGCATGATGATATTATGGATAATGCACCATTAAGAAGAGGAATGCAGACAGTACACGAAAAATGGAATGCTAATATTGCAATACTTTCTGGAGACGTAATGCTTGTAAAAGCCTATGAATTATTGCTAAATATAGAAACAGACAAGCTAGCGCAGTCGATAAAAAATTTCAACCAAGTAGCTGTAGAAGTATGTGAGGGGCAGCAATTAGATATGGATTTCGAATCTAGAAACGATGTAAAAATAGAAGAATATATAGAAATGATTCGTTTAAAGACAGCAGTTTTGTTAGGTTTTTCTTTGTCTTTTGGTGCCTATTTGGCAGATGCACCAGCACCAGATGTTGTTTCTTTAAAGCAATTTGGAGATTTAATAGGCATAGGGTTTCAATTGCAAGATGACTTATTAGACACTTTTGGAGAGCAAGCCGAGGTGGGTAAAACTATTGGAGGTGATATTTTACAAAATAAAAAAACATTTTTGCTATTAAAGACTATAGAACTTGCAAATCACGATCAGAAAAAAGAATTAGCCTATTGGATTAGTGTTCAAAACCAAGGACAAGAAAAAATAGATGCCATTAAAAAAATAATGTCAGATTTGGGAATTGAGAAAATAACTAAAGACCTAATGAATACTTATTTTGATAGAGGATTTTCATGCTTACAAAATCTAAGTGCTAAAGCCCCTCAATTAGAGTTTTTAAAACAGTTTTCTTACCAATTAATAGAGAGGCAAAAATAGCTTTTTAGCCAATTTTGTATTGCTCTAGTCGCCTGGGTTCCAAAGACAAAATGTCATTTGGGTCTACTTTCACTATTGTATGCTCCATACATATAAAAATGAACGTACGTATGTATTTTTTATAACTATATTCAATGTACATATAATCCATTAAAATGTATTCTATTTTCTAGAGGTCTAGCAATTAATAAGTAGTGTATAGGCCATAAATTAAACCAATAAAAACCATGAATTTTTAGTTTAATTTTGTTTTTCATACAACAAATATGAATCTATAAAGATTCCTACACAAGTATACCAGACGTACGCTAATAACACATCTACAAAATATAAGATTTTGTCTTTGAACAAATTGGTAGATGTAATGTTACCGTCTGTGTGGTTTTTTAAACTAAATGTACATACAAGTTTGTAATTACATTTTTATATCTTCTATTTGTATCATTATAAATTATACATAGTATGAAAAAAATAACTCAAACCCTTCTCATTGTTTTATGTTTTTGCAACACTTCGTATTTATTGGCTGAAGATTTACCTTGTGTACGTACAAAAAACACTGGTTTTGGCAAAGATCATGTACGTAACAACTTCGTGTGTTTAAAAACAGATGTAACATACAAAACAAGTGATTGCAATACCTTTGAATTGCAAATAACAGATACTTTATTAGATATAAGTGCAGTATATCAAATTGGGTTCTATATTCAGAACCAACAAAACGTGAGCCTAAAAATCTCCTTCTTGTCTGATGAAAGTACTTGGTCTTCTTCTGCAACCATAGATTGCTTGCCTAGTACAGGCAAAAGACAGTTTTTTGCATTTGCTCCACTTTCTTTGGGTGCAAATGTAGATTATAAAAAAATTAAAAGAATAAAAATAGAAATTCAGTCAGAGCAAGATGTTTATTTAGATGAACTGAGTTTTCAATTTATGGAGCCAGAAAAAAAGCAAATTGCAATAGGCTATGAACCTAAAAGGCTTAAAAACATAAAGAAAAAATATGAAGAAAATGCCAAACAAGAAGCCGAAAAAGTAGAAGCCAACAAGAAAAGAGATTTTGATTTTAGGTAAAATGGTTCTAAAAAATCACATTTCAAAGTTTTAGATAAATAAACCATTTGACATAAACCTAATTTCATTCTTTAACAAAAAAAACTCCATTTCTAAAACAGTAGAACATGGAGTTTTTTTAAATCTAAGCCATTTGAAAATTATACGATTCTAAATAAGAACTTACCTTTGAAGTTTGTTTTTAGATCATCCATTTCAAAAATTAATCCCTATTTTTATGAAGTATATTTTCCTGTAGACGTTAATTTTTTATTAATTTGCCATGGTATTCATTCCCTAATATGTCTTTGGCGCTTAGAATATAGATCCCTGACTCAAGGTTAGAAACGTCTAGCTTATAACTTAGACATGTTTCTATCTTTAGGGTATTTATATCTTTGCCATCTATGGTAGTTATAGATAACTCATTAAAGTAAACTTGATTATGCGATTCTACTTGTTTAGTATCACCAGAAGATGTAGTATTCCATAAAATGATTAAGGCTTCATGATCAGCAGGATTTGGCCATATACTAATTGTACCATTTTTTGCGTTTGTAGTAGGATGAGCATTTAAAACTAAGTTTTTCACTTCGTTAGTAGAAATATAATCCTCGAAATCAAATTGGATGTGTGCTGTATTTTTAAGTTGTGTGTTCAAACCAACAGATTTATTTAATTGTACATCAAAACTTACAAAACCATTACTAGCTTCTTCATCCGTTTCTTTTGCAGGCAATTCTATATTGTCAAAAGTCCAAACCAACACATTGCCATCTATTTTTAAAGAATATTTATGGCTAGAGACAATATTTTTAAGTGTGCTAACATCTAGCTTTTGATCTAAAGTATCTCTAACAATAACTCTAGAAGCAAAGTAATTGCCTATATTTTGAAACCTTATTTTGTAATTGAAAACTTCACTCTTTAACACATAGTCTCTGGTAGAAGCATCTTGGAAGGTTATCAATTTATCATTAGGATCTATTGCTCCTACAATTGCTACATTATATTGCATATCATTGTTTTGACTAGAACAATCAGTAACATTATCCATGCTTAAATAAGTCTTATGCGCTACAATATTCCCAATTGAAAGGCTTAACGATACTTTTTCATGAATAATCATTGAGATTTTTTCTTCTACATTTATATCTCCAAGATTCCAAAACAAGGTATCTCCATTTACTGAACTCCAATTGGTACTTGCGCTTACGATTTCTACACCGGTAGGAATCACGAATTTAAATACAACATTTGAAGCTTTTGCCCCCCCCTTATTTTCAATATTCACAAATAAATCACTTCCAAAACCTCTTCTTAAAGCAACTACAGATAAAGTTGTATTCAAATCTGGGTTCTGACATGTTGCTTGGAAACCAATACGGCCAGAAGAATATATGTTTACTCCAGAACCCGTAGCTACAATAGATTCAGTAGCACAGGCAGAGCTAAAGTTGCCTGTAGGATTTCCGTTTAGGGTGTGCGTGCCATCTTGAACATACGTTTTGTATATGCCTTGTTCATTACTATAGATTTTTCTGTTGTTTGGCTGAATTACAATTTCTTGGTTTGCCAAGACCTGCTCATCAAAATCTTGGACACAGTTTCCATTTTTGTCTAAATATGTTGTGCCGCTAATTAAAGATCCGCCTTCTTCAAATATAGTAACACAATTTCCTGAAGGTTGATTGATGATTTGCTGTACAACTCCACTTGGCCATACTATTTTTAATAAGTCAATTTGTGTAGCGTTACCCAAGCCAAAGTAAACTTTTAAAGTGTTTTGACCACCTGATCCACCGCCAGTTTGAGCACTTATTTCTCTCATTTGAGTAAATGATTTTCCGTATATGGTAGCAGTAGCATAAATTTTTGCTCCAATAGCACTTCTGTTAGAACTAGTTCCCACTAAGGTAGCACAAAATGATTCTTGGCAGGCCCCCTTTCCATTTACAAAAAGAGCATTTTCTTCACCGCTGTGGTTGGCAATAAATATATCTAAATCGCCATCGTTTTCTATGTCTGCAACTGCAGTTCCAAAAGAGTTTTGATTAGACTTAGATAAGTCTGTGTCTAACCGTTTAAATGTACCATCTCCATTATTTGTATAATAAGACTTTGGTTCTAGTTGGTCGTTGGTTATGAAAATATCCAAGTCGCCATCATTATCAAAATCTGCCCAAGTACTTCCATGAGTATCATCATTTCCAGTACCAAAAACTATTGGGCTTAGAGTAAAGTTAGCGTTTCCATCATTTATAAACAGTTGATTTGGAGTTTTTGAAGCATTAGCAACAAACAAATCTAAATCACCATCATTGTCAAAATCTCCCCAAGAACCGCCAACAGAATATAAAGCATCTTGGCAAAGTGTATTGTTTGGTTGAGCAATCATTTTGCCCCCTTGATTTAGGTAAAAGAAATTTTTCTCTCCTGCATTTGGTACAAAAAGGTCTGGGTCCCCATCTCCATCGGCATCTGCCCAAGACGCTCCAATAGAATGACCTGATTGAGTAATGATGTCATCATTAGTTACAAGTTCAAAAGTTCCGTTTTTTAAGTTCTTGTATAGTAAATTAGGTCTTGTAGGCATAAAGTCGCTTACAAAAAGATCTAAATATCCGTCTAAGTTATAATCTGCCCAAGTGGCTCCATGAGAATACCCATCATATGTACCCATATGCCCATTGATTACTCTTGTAAAGGTTCCGTTTCCTTCGTTTTTATATAAAAAGTTAGGAGATCCTATATTATTTGCTACAAATAAATCTAAGTCACCGTCATTATCATAATCTCCCCATGTAGAAGCTATTGAAGAAGCCAGGTCAGTAACTATAGCTCCGGATGTAATTTTAGTAAAGCTTAGATTGCCATTGTTTTTAAATAGTGAGTTTGATTTATTTTTAGCGTATTCTGTAATAAATAAATCTTCTAAACCATCATTATTATAATCTCCCCAGCTAACGCTCCAATTGTCTCCAGACTCTGTAGTCAATCCATTAATTTCTTGTTCTTTTAAACTTACACTAGGGTCTACTGCCAAATTAATTTGAGGTAGTTTTTCACTACATGTTCTATTAGCATTAAATGAAAATTCTAAGTTATCGCCTGGTATGTAGTTGCCCTGCATCTCAAATTGCATTTTCAGTTTTATCTTATTTTGAGTAATATTTGTTACTCCAGGTAAGCCATTAGTGCGTATAAAGCTGTTTAAATCAGCTACCGGTATTGTATAAATATTGTCTACTAAAAGTGGGTTTGTGTACGAAACAAAAGAAGTTGTATTTGGGTAGGCCATATAACTAGAGCCATTTACCATTTTGATGCTTTGATTTGTTGGCGTTTTAATTCTTAAGTTAAGAGAGTCAATAGCCCCCAATCTTACAGATGACATCAAAAGTTCTACCTCAAATAAGGGACTACACTGGTCGCCAATGATTTTACTTGATATCTGTGTTTGTAATTGTGTTGGTTTTGGCTCAACACTTAATTCTAAACTATTGTGAGGGCAATCTATTTCAGAATATCTTACTGGTATAGCGTTGCATGCATAACCGCTGTAAACAGATAATTTCTCTAGTTTACAGGCAGTATAATAGGCTTCTATTTCTAAATTTCTTGTTTCATTATTTGTTAAATTAGATAAAAAGTACAAGTCATTTGAAAGATCTAAGGTATCTCCATTAGATTTATCTATCACATTTTTTATCTTGATGTTTCCTGTAGCAGATGCTAAATGAAGCCAAGGTGTTGCTATTACGTCATCATTAAAGGGGTTTTTTAAACTAACATTCCATTTTACTGTTTTAGAGATTCCATCTTGGATAGGGTTTGAAGAAGAAATTGTAATCTTGCCAGGATTAAATTTTATTTTATCTGGATTAGATACATACCAACCTGTATTTGAACCAGACAAATATTTTGATTCTTTGAAATTAAATGCCCAATAAACGTTTTGGTTCGTATTCAATGGGATATCACAAGTAGGAGAAACGTTTACCAAAACTCTTCCACTAAAACCATCATCTGAGTTTGAAAACATTCCGTTAGTATAGAATTTACTCAAATCATAAAACAAAGTATCTTTATTTTTAGAATCATAGTCTATGTTAGAAATGGTTTGGGTAAATGTAGTGTTAGTGCCTTGGGTAGCAAATTGCTTAACATTTACAGAATTGATTTTATAGTAAGGAGGTATTACAATTTTAGCAGTGGCTACTGATGCCCAATTTCTGTATTCAAAAGGGAATAAATTGCCACCGCCAAAATTGTTACAACAATTCCCAATACTAAAACTAAAATCTTGCTCTATGGTTTTGTTGCATCCTGTAACGTTTAAATTTTCTACTGTTGAAACAGAATAGAAATAACCAATTAAGGTTATGTTATCTAAAAAGTCATTGCAGTAATATTTCTGTGCCAATGTAGGATTTGATGCATTGCTTGCGTATAATTTTCCTGCACTTGTGATTTCTTGTACGTTATCACCAATATTGCCAACAACTTTTAAATGTAGTTTAAGGTCTACAATATCACCAGTCTCAAAAAGAAAACCGTTTAAACTACTAGCAAAATTAACTGTAAACTGTGCAGTAGTTCCCTGCATTATTTTGGTAATGGCGTTAGTATTTACCTTTATTTGTTGGTTGCTAGATTGGTCATAGATAGAAATTGTAGCTCCAATTTCCTGGAAATTAGACCCCAAAGGTACTACAATCTCTGCAAAACCATAACTCCATTGAGTTATTCCAGAACCACTATGTACAATTCCATTTAACTCTGCATCAAGGGTATCTCCAAACATGACTCTATTTAGCTTAACTTTGTTAAAATCTAAATTTCCAGCCTCTGCATATCCGTCTTCATTATTGTCTGGCAAACCAAATGATGTTCTTTTTAGGTTATAGGAGATGTTACGAATTCCTCCATTAGCACAGTTCTCATCTGGGCATTGCAATCTAGTATTTACAATTGAGTTACATACCATTGGAATTACACATGAATTAGTACAATTAATATCTTGTATAAAATTTATGTCCATTGCAATAGATTTGTTTCCATTTGTAGCACCAGGCATAGAGCAATCAGCTGTTAAGTACAAATTTATTTCAGATTTAGGGATAGAAAAAGTGCCTGGCAATGAATAGAGTATTTTTAAAACACCTGTACTTTGGTTGTAGTTTGAAGAGGATTTTGTCCATGTCAATGGTGCACTTACCCACTGAATGTCATTCTCATTAGCTAATTTTAAACCAGCAGGAATTAAGAATTTAACTTCTAAACGAGAGGATGTAGTAGTTGTATAAGTATTTGTATAATTAGAAATTGTATAGTTGTATAATGACTTTTCTCCGTTTGAGATCTCTGGTTCAGTTTCAGTGAAAATAGACATACTTGCGCTTACAGGTACTTGCCCAATTTTACTTCCAGTATATGTAGCACCTGCGCAAACATCTGCATAGGTAATGTTTGTAGCCCAGCCTCCAACTTTAATAGCACTGCATACAGATTGGCAACAAGTATTCATGTTCCATTTTATATCTAAAACAGCTCCAGGTTCTAACTGATTAAATCTTAAAACAAATTTTCCTTTGGCATCACTTCCCAAGCACAAATAATTGCCGTTAGAAGTTGTGGCAGTACTTGAAATTGGTGCTAAGGCGGTATAAACACCACCATTAATTCTATACATTATACTATTCATATCAAAGCTTGATAAAATAGTTTGGTCATAAGTAGTGCCAGAAGATTTGAAAATATCTACTAATAGATTAGCCGCTACCCCTGTTCCTGTATTTGTTAGTTTTATAGATTGCTCATGAATAGAATTGTTAGAAGAACATGCGTTTAAACTACTTGTGGTAGCAATAGAAATGGTTGGTTCGCTAAAATCAATTGCTGTATTCACTTTAAAAGTAGAATTTTGACAAAAACCTGTTTCGCTAGACCAGCCAGCATCCAATGTACTAGAAATGGTTTTATCAGTACAACTCAATCCTTTGTAAGATAGATCTATAAATATAGTTTCATCCTGATCAAAACGTGTGTTTCCATTTCCAATAGATGTAAAATCAGCAGGTGCTAACTGAATTGAATTATTGGATATTGTGCCATGAGAAGAAGAAATAAGTGTTATTTCAGTTCCTTGAGTGCTTTTCAATATAAAATTATCTATGCTTCCGTTACCACCATTTACTATGGCTACTCTTCTGATTATTGTTTGTCCGGAAACAATACTTGCATTTCCAGGGTTCACAGAAATAATACTCAATGCTGCATACAGAATATTATACGGGTTAGATGTGTGGTTTAGAGTAACCCCATTAGATATTACTTTGATTCGATTTCTAAAAATACCACCATTTAGTTGGTAATCTATAGAGCTACATGATGCAGATAAAGATACTGTAAAAGTTGCTGCTCCGCCCGCCGAAATAGATGCTATATTGAAAACATAATTTGCAGCATTTGTTACTGCAACAGAATGTCCACTAATACTTGCTATACTTCCATCAATGTATTTTACTCCTTGAGGCAAATCCAAATCTAAAGAGATATTGTTTATAGTAGAGCTACTAGTGTTGGTAAGCGTAAACTCGTAAATTCCACTATTGCCATTTACTGTAAGTTCAGAAGTTACGCTAGAAACAACAGTTACTTGTCCATTGGCACCAAAAAAACCAAAACAGACTAAAGTCCATGTCAATATTAAGCTATTTATATTTCTGAGGTTTACGTTACGTTTCATAATTACTAAAGTTTTTTTTATAAAAACACATAATGTGCCATTCCTATTTTAGTGCATTTACATTGCTAGGGGTCACTTTTGAGTTTTTTAAGGTTTAAAATACGGAAAAAAATTCCATATTTTGGAAAATAAAATTAAGGTATAAACTTATTTATTAAAGCAATTTATGAAAAAAGTTGGGTATAACCGAAAAATGTGTCCAATCTAAAAAAACAAATGCTTGTAAATTTTTTTTGTGCAAATAGATTTTATGGGGGGTATGATGATTAACCAACGAATAATTTATTTTCAAAAGCATTTTAATTTTAAAGCAAAGTTTTATTAGAAATCAGTCAATTAGAGTTTACTTAGCTTTCTACGTTCATAAATTGCACCAGATTAGTGTATGATAGGTTTATGTTTTTTTATGCTAAATCAATCAAAAACAGAAATCTTTCAGGTGTTTATATTGTACGTATGTCTTTTTAGGGGTAGTATATTTAAACATGTTGGGAGGTAATTAATTTTATTATTAAAATCGATTTTAATTAAGGCAATAATTTTTTACATTTATGGAGATATCATTAAAACAACTTTAGCAGAACAAATCAAAAATTGACAAATGTAGTTTCCATTTTTTGGAAAATGGTTTAAAACGCTCTTTTGTTTGTATTGTTATCTATTAAATCTTTTTTAAAGAAAGATTACATTGGTGACGGATATATAAATGTACTATTTGTGCTTTTTGAACCAAATTTCAAATTTTAAAAGAAATAGAAATGTAATTTTGGTTAATTGTTATGTTTTAGACTAATGCTTCATAAGTGATTTCAATAAAATATACTATGGGCAAGACTTTTGCTTTGGTTTTATCCATTAAATAAAGAAATGATGATAGTTTATAACTTAAGAAAATACATAATCACTTTATTTTTCATTGGCAGTTCTATTTTTAGCTATGGCCAAATTACTAGTACTATTGCTGGTAAATTAGGACAAAAAGGAAAACAAGATGGATTGGCTTTAAATGAAGCTACTTTTAACAGTCCACATGGTATTGCAGTTTCTCAAAATGGAGAAATATTTATAGCAGATAGATACAATCATATCATAAGAAAAATAGATGTAAATGGTGTAGTTTCCACAGTTGCAGGTACAGGGATTTCTGGCAAGCAAGATGGAATTGCTACTGAAGCAACTTTTAAAGAACCTTGGGGATTAGCGGTAGACAATTTGGGAAATGTTTATGTGGCTGACACCAAAAATAATAAAATAAGGAAAATTACCCCAAATGGCACCGTTAGTACTTTTGCCGGTACAGGAAACTTAGGTATTACAGACTCAAACAATCCATTGTTAGCCTCTTTTGGTGAACCAACAGATCTTGTTTTTGATAAAAAAGGCAATTTATATGTAGCAGACCATCGAACTCACTTAATTAGAAAAATTACTCCAAGTGGTGCAGTAAGCACACTTGCAGGCAATAGAAACTACCCAACTAACTATGGATTAACAGATGGTTTGGGGCAACTAGCAAAGTTTTATAGGCCTTATGGTTTAGATATAGATGATTTGGGCAATATTTATGTTGCAGACGAATGGAATCATGCCATAAGAAAAATTAGTCCTCTTGGAACAGTCATTACTTTAGCTGGAAACGGTATTTTAGGGAGTAATAATGGAACTGGATCTTCAGCTACTTTTAATTATCCATTTGACGTAGCTGTAGACTCTACAGGTAAAATTTATGTAAGTGATGGCTTAAATTATTTGATAAGAGTCATAGATTTATCTAATAATGTAGCTCCCTTTGTAGGGTTGCTTGTAAAACAGGGATCAACGGATGGTTTGCCCAATGTAGTTACACTTAACGGGGTTACTTCCATTGCGTTTAACAAAGATCAAAGTGCTCTATTTTTTGCCGATACATACAGCCATCTAATTAGAAAAATTGTTTTTACAAGAAGTATAGAAAGTCCAACAATACGTTTTCAGAATATAAACTCTACTTTAGACTCCGTTTCTAGTTGTTTAAATAGCAAATTAGATTTATTCATATCTGGTGGATACGACTCCTATGATGTTTACCTAGATTCAGCTTTGCTTTTGAACACTACTGAATCTGTTTTAGACCTTAGTAGCCTACCTGTTGGTCAAGGACAGATTTATTTAATTGGTAAAAAAGATGGCTATACTTCTAAATCTTCAAATCCCTTAAAATACAAAGTCATAAAAAATAATTCTGCCAAAATTTTAGCAAGTAAAAAACCTCCTTATTGTTTTGGAGACTCCATAGCTCTTTTTACGGATAATAAATCAAATGTTCTTTGGAACACATCAGAAATAAATGATTCTATTAAAATTAAAAATTCAGGTAAATATTTCTTGTCCAATACCCCAAACGAATGTTACTCAAGTAAAGATACTATAGATGTTTTATTTAATTCTAAACCAATAGTTTTAGTAAACGCATCTAAACCAATGCCTTATATAGAAGGTGAAACGGTTTATCTTATTGCTTCGGGTGCCAAAAGCTATTTGTGGAATAATTTAGAAAAAACAGATAGGTTACTTGTTAGAGAAACAGGAAAATATATTGTTCAAGGAACTGATTTGAACACTTGTACCAATTATTCAGATACCATTAACATTGTTTTTGAACCATTTAAAAATGTATTGAAAGTTAATTTATTAAATGGAGATTCGTTTTGTGCCAATGATTCTACTAAAATTTCTGCAAACATTAAAAGTCCTGTGAATTGGTACTTAAATGATCAAAAACTTTTAACAACAGACTCTGTGCTTACGGTTAAGAAAAATGGTAGGTATTATTTTAGCTACCAAACCAATAATCAATCTATATATTATTCAAATACAGTAGTTCTTAAAACCATTGCACCTCCTGTTGTAGACATACAAAGCGATAGGCAAATGATTTCTGATTTAGCAAATAAAGTGCAATTTGAGCCTAATATAAGTACATTAAAATCTTATTTTTGGGACTTTGGTGATGGCAGCTCTTCCAAAGAACTAAACCCAATGCACGAATACAATAGTATTGGTAAATACAGCATTAAGCTACATGTAGAAGACCTAAACGGGTGTAAAACTAGCCTTACAAAAACTAATTTTATCAGCTATACACCAAGTATTTTTATAGCCAATTCATTTACCCCAAACAATGACCTAGTAAATGATGAAATTGTATTAAGGGGTATTCCAAATGAAGCAACTGTAGACTTTAAAATTTTTAATGAATGGGGAGAATTAGTTTTTTTTAGTACAAGCAACTATGCAATTTGGAATGGTAAGTATAAAAATGAAATTGCTAACCAAGGAAATTATGCATATGTATTGAAAGTGAGTATAAATGAAGAAGTTACAATCTTTAAAGGTATAATAACCTTAATTAAATAATTAGATGAATAAAATAAAAACATATCTAAAACTAACTTTAAGCTGCATTGTATTTTTATTGGTAAAGTCAAATACGAATGCTCAAAAAGGACATTTTTCTCAGTTTTATAACTCACCCTTGGTGTTTAATTCAGCTGAAACTGGAAATTCTGAAAAGCTAAGAATAGTTTCCAATTATAGAATGCAATGGCAAAAAATAGGATCCGGTATTACTACTCAGGCACTTTCTATTGATTTGCCAGTAGGTAAATTTGGTATGGGTTTACTAGCACATTCTAACAATGCCGGTCAGGGATCATTGCAACGCAATAATGTATTGTTTTTTTTTTCTAAGTACATTTTATTAAATACAAATACACGTTTAGGGTTTGGCGTACAAGCAGGATTATTACAATACCAGTTAAGCGATAATCTGACATTTGATAGCCAATATTCTAGTCAAATAGGGTATGATCCATCATTAGATAATGGAGAGAGTTTTTCTAAAAATAGATTTAATAAATTAGATGGTGGTATTGGGATTATTTTAGAAAATATTGGGTTTTCTTGGAAACCTAAACTATCTATAGCCCTGAATCAGTTGATCCCTAGTCAGAATATTTTTAGTGACTCTAAGAATTCAAACAATTTTGGACTTATAAATTCTAGTTTTGAATTAAGAAAATACATTTCTCCTAAAATAGAACTAATCCCTTATTTTATGCTTTTTAAACAAAACAAAGCAAAAGTTATTCAATTAGGAAGTCGTATTTCATACAACTTCATCAAAGATCAAAAAATTCAATTAGGGGCGGGTTTAAGAAGCAAAGATGCCTTTTGCTCTTACATTGCGTATGGGTACAAATCTAGTTTATTAGGACTTTCTTA
>JAYVIQ010000129.1:0-2196 GCA_043770215.1 Cytophagales bacterium
AAGTGAAGTGAGCATTAAAGAAAAAATTTCTTTAGACCAGGCCGCTACAAAAATTAAATTATTTGTTGAACAAATAAATGCAACACTGGCATCTAATCATGAATGTGAATTAAAAGGCTTAGGCACTTTTTTACTTCAAAATGCTAAATTGTTTTTTACTCCAGATAATGCTATAAATTTTAATATAGAAGGTTTTGGTTTAGATTCATTTGTTTCGGATCCTATTCAAACAAGTACAGATTTTCAAGTAAAAGAACTTACAAAAACTAAACAAGAAAACGTACTTACAAAATCTAACAAAAAAAATACATTAGGACAAAAGAAAAATAAATTCAAACTTCTAACATTTATACTGCCTTTTTTTGTGATGATAGGAATAGTTTCCTTTTTTTATAAAAACGAAAAAATAAATTTATTTTCTAAACAAGAAGTATCTCATACAAAAAATGGAGTAACTAAAAAAGATGCCGCAAGTATGGTAAACTCTTTTAGCGATTCTGAAGAGTATAAAAGTGGGAATACAATGACTGAGCCCTTGCAAGTGTTAGAAATCCCTAAGCAAGAGGAAGTTTTGAAAATCTCAGAGACAAAATCCACAAATTCTGCCATACATTTGATGAATTTTCATGTCATTGCTGCTGTTTTTGGAACACAAAAAAATGCTGAGCGTTTTATGCTTTTGTGCCCCACAGCAAATATTTTAGAAATAGATGGCATGTACAAAGTTTCAGTTGCAAATTTTGAAACGATGAAAGAAGCAAAACAGTTTATACCAAGTTTAGAAGAAAAATTTGGCGCAGAGTTATGGATTTTAAAACAAAAATAGACCAAATATTATGTTCTTAAGCGTATTGTTACAGATTACAGAAACAGAAGCGGGTACTACCCAAAGTATGATTGATTTAATCAAAGCTGGTGGTTGGACAATGTATCCACAATTTGCTTTTTCACTTTTGGCCATTTACATAATTGTAGAAAGAGTTCTTGCGTTTAAAGCAGCTGGAAAAGATTCTCAAGCCTTTATGGACAAAGTAAAGACTGCTGTAAATGCAAAAGATGTGAAAGGAGCTATGGCACTTTGTGATGCAGAAAATACTCCAGTAGCTAGAATGATTCATAAGGGACTAAGAAGATTAGGTAATCCTCTCAAAGCTATTGAAGAATCCATTGAGAATGTAGGTAAAATAGAGATAGATAGCTTAGAGAAAAATTTAAATTTATTAGCTACCATTTCTGGAGCGGCCCCTATGTTAGGTTTTTTGGGTACCGTATTAGGAATGATTTCTACCTTTAACGTTATTGCAAATGAAGGGAGTGCTAATATGGATAGTATGGCTGCAGGTATTTCTGAGGCTATGATTACCACAGCTACAGGTCTAATTATTGGTATAACTGCTTATGTAGCGTATAGTTTTTTATCTACAAGTTTACAAAAAATCATACACAGAATGGAATTTACGGTAATAGAATTTATGGATATTCTTCAAGAACCATCTAAATAAGTAAACATGAAACTAGGTAGTAAACATAAGGCAGATCCTTCATTTAATATGTCATCTATGACAGATGTAGTGTTTTTGTTATTGATTTTTTTTATTATGTCATCTAGTAATGTAACTCCAATAGGTAAAAAAGTAAATCTTCCTAAAAGTACCACGGAAGATCCAATGAAAATTCAGAAAGTTACCATTACAATTACTCCACAAAAAGAAATCTTTATTGGAGAAACCCTGGTTTCAAAAGTAACATTAGAAGCAGAAATAAATAAAATTTTGAGTCCTAAAAGTGAGGATAAAAATGAGAATGTAATAATGGTTAGAGGAGATGTAACTAATCTTTACGGAGATGTTATGGAAATAGTGCAAATATGCTCTAAAATTGAAAACGCTGTGGTTTCATTGCAAATGGACCCAGCCAAATAGGTATGTTTTTAGTTATTTCTTTATAACTTTTGAGTGTATAAGCTATGAATAAAAACACAGAGGCTGATAAAAAAAGACATAGGATAAGTGTAGTTGTTTCTATAGCTTTTCATGCAATTTTTATAATTATATGTGGCCTTGGTTTTATATCATGTTGGGAACAACCCGTTCCTTTTGAAGTTCCAGGCACCATAGGTGTAAGTTTCGGTGATAGTGATTTAGGAAGTGGTGATAACACTGAAATGGCTGAAAATCCTGTAGTAGAACCTTCTCA
>JAYVIQ010000130.1:0-3351 GCA_043770215.1 Cytophagales bacterium
CAGGGTGTGATTCTTTTAGAAATAGATGGTGTAGATACTGCTCTAAAAAAACTTTTGAATGTGGAGTCTAATAAAGTGCCAGATTTTATGGCTATTTGTTGGGTTACAGAATAAATTCCAGGGTTGTTATAGGTATAACTTAATTTCCCTGTTTTTTCTCCTTCTCCATAAAAATATATAGTTGGAAAAGGTTGGCCATTAGCTTGCAAAGGACCACAATAATCTATGTTGGCTATAAAAGGTGTACAGCCTGTTTGTACATTGCTTTTTATACAGTTTTGCTGAGAAAAACCTGTAGAGATTTTTATCATCAAAGCATAAAAAAATATTTTAGCTAAGTTTTTCAAGTATTTGATTAATTGAAAGTTCTTCTTGTGTACCGCTTTCCATATGCTTTAGAATAAAACAATTTTTTTCAAATTCATCAGATCCTGCAACTAAAACGTAGGCAATGCCTTTTTTGTTTGCATAGTTAAATTGTTTTTTTATTTTGTCTGATATTGGATATAATTCTGATTTGATGTTTTTCTCACGCAATTTGTTCAATAAAGGCAAAGATTTATTGAAGCAAACTTGGTCAAAATTGGTAATCAAGACCTGTGTACTTTCAGATCCAAATTTAGGGAACAAATGTAGCTCTTCCATAACATCAAATATTCTGTCCACACCAAATGAGAAACCAATTCCAGGCATATTTAGCAAACCAAATACCTCAGTTAGGTTGTTGTATCTTCCACCACCACTTACACTCCCCATAGTTACATTATTGATTTTTACTTCAAAAATACACCCAGTGTAATAAGAAAGCCCCCTTGCAAGTTTAGGGTCATACTCAAGATATTTTGCATCATAACCGTATTGTGTAAGTATCTCTTTAACTTCTGTAATTTCGCTTATTCCTAATTGTGCTTCTTTTGATAAAGTAAGAAGTTCTGCAATAGTATCTAAGGATTCACTACTTACAAATTTCTCTATTACATCCATTTGTATTTGAGAGAAGTTTCTTTCTTTGAGTCCTTTTAAAACAGTAGTTAAATCTAGTTTATCTAGCTTGTCTATAGCCACAAACAAATCTGATTGTTGGCTTTGGCATTGTAGCACTTCAGCCAAACCAGTTAGGATTTTTCTGTTGTTTATTTTTATTGTGTAATCTTCTATTTTCAGTTTTTCAAAGACCTCAGAAATCATTAAAATCACTTCTGCTTCACAGAGTAAAGACTCTGTACCTACCACATCAGCATCGCATTGAAAAAACTCTTGATAACGCCCTTTTTGAGGTCTATCTGCACGCCAAACGGGTTGTATTTGAAATCTTTTAAAAGGCATAGCAAGTTCCATGTGGTTCATAGCTACAAATCGTGCAAAGGGTACAGTTAGGTCATAGCGCAAAGCTTTTTCACTAACAGAGGTAGCAAATTTTGAGTACTCTTCATTTTTTAAAGCCTCTAAATCTGCTTTTTTTACCTTTTCCCCAGAGTTTAAAACTTTAAAAATTAATTGATCACCTTCTTCTCCGTATTTGCCAGTAAGTACTTCTAATTTTTCCATAGAAGGAGTTTCAATTTGCAAAAAACCAAATTTTTTGAACACCTCTTTTATTACTTCAAAAATAAAATTTCTTTTAAGCATCATTTCAGGACCTAAATCTCTTGTGCCTTTGAGTGTAGATGGTTTTGTTGCTGCCATTTTTTTTTAATTTTTACAAAAATAACAAACCAAACTGGCTTATTTCTAAAAATAATACAATGATTCTATAAAAACTTTGTTTTTAGGTTCTTTTATTAATATATCTACACCAAAATATCATTAAATTGTAGCAATATTAAAATCTAAAGAATGAACTTTAGCGATAAGGAGTTGGAATTGATGCTTCAATTGAAGCAAAAGCATGAATCAAGAGGAGAAAGTTTCGAAGCACATTTAGAAGGTGGTGTGTATAGAGATTACATAAATTATTGGGATTATGTAGGTATAGATGCACTTTTGAACTTGCAAAAACCAGAAACAAAGTACCCAGATGAGATGACTTTTATCATTTATCATCAAATTACAGAGTTGTTTTTTAAGCTAATTATACATGAATTAGAACAAATAGGATACAATACACATCTTAACTCCAATTTTTTTATAGAAAAACTTAAGCGTATAAATAGCTATTTTTCATATTTAGAAGATTCCTTTAAGGTTTTGGGTTTGGGTATGGAAAGAGAGCAGTTTATGAAGTTTAGAACAGCGCTTACACCAGCTAGTGGCTTCCAATCAATACAATTCAGACTTATAGAATTGTGGTCTACTAAATTTCGATATTTAGTTTCTCCCAGCTATAGAGATAAATTTTCTGATGCAAGTCCCATTTCAGAAATGTATAATTATATTTATTGGAAAGCTGGAGCTACAGAAATGGAAACAGGCAAAAAGAAATTGACCCTTATACAATTCGAAGATAAATATTCTAAACTTATTTTGCGTAAAGGAGGGGAGTTTCTAAATACAAACCTCTGTTTTAAGTACTTAAATCTAGCCAAAGAAGATCAAGAAAATCCACTTTTAATAACTACTCTTAAAGAATATGATCAGCATGTAAATGTTATTTGGCCTCTTACGCATTATAACAATGCAACTAACTATTTGGTAAAGGGAGATAAAGTTACAGAGTCTACTGGTGGTACAAATTGGAGGCAATATTTACCTCCATGGTTCCAAAAGCAAAGTTATTTTCCTTTTCTATATACAGAAAATGAGATGAATGAATGGGGTAAGTCTTTTTCTGAAAAAATTAAATAATTGAAAAAAACTTTATTTATAGCGCTTGTTTTTTTTCTTTTTTGGGATGTAAATGCTCAAAATATTTACAAACGCTATTGGTTTGGTAATGACAGCACAAAAGGATTAGAAAAATCTATAGAGGTATTGAGAAATGACACCTCTATTTTTAATGGTAAATCATTGTATTTTTATCAAAATGGAAATTTGAAGGTAGAAGGAATGTATAAAAATAATAGACCATCAAGTGTCTGGAAATATTATTATGAGTCTGGAAACTTGAAACAAACCATTAGCTACTCTTCAGATTCTACAAGTTTTTCTCAGTTTTTTTACGAAAACGGATTACTAAAGAAAGAAGGTTATTTTCTCAATCATTTAAAAGACAGTTTATGGACATACTACTACGAAAGTGGTAAACCTTTAAAAAAAGGATTGTACAAAAAAAACTTTCAAGATAAAAATTGGAATTATTTTTTTGAAGATGGTAAACAAAAAGCAATAGCCTTATATAATACTGGTAGAGGAATCTATACAGAATACTTTTACGGAGGTGGTATTAAAATGACTGGACCAGTGCTAGAAAAT
>JAYVIQ010000131.1:0-18722 GCA_043770215.1 Cytophagales bacterium
TTATAAAAAATGCGTTAAGAAATTTGATTGATGTAGCGGTTAAAAACAAAACACTGTCTGAGCCCATCATACTATGAGTAAATTATATACTGAATTTTAAGGCGAGTTTGAAAACTCCCGTTTTTGTTCCCTTTGGTCATGTTTCAGCGAAATCATGGAAATTTTAACAATTTTTTATATAGTCTTGACTTTTTGGTTACTTTTTTGTCAAGAAAAAAGTGACAAATGATTGATTGTTTATAAGCTAAGAAAACTACTTTACTTTTTCAGTAGCCCCTAAATAAATATAGATTTTCATCTCCATCTGACCATGGTATATGATTTGGTTTTTTTGAACTTGTCAGGTAAACAGGCTGAAATACTTTTATGAAAAGCGGCAATAAGCGCCTCTTTTGTAAAGCTATTGTGCACTGCTAAGCTTATTTCTCTTACTGGTTCAGGATTAGAGAATCGTTTTAATTGATTTTTTTCGTTATCATTTGCAGCCAACTCTGGAATAAGCGTATAGCCACATCCTTTGTTTACTAAACCTTTCAAAGATTCTATAGATCCACTTTGGTATTCGAAGCCCTTGTGTTTTAACCTAGATTCTTTGCTGCAAATAGCCAAAGATTGCTCTCTAAAACAATGTCCCTTTTCTAACACCAATAATTCTGCTAAGTCCAAATCTTCATTTGAAATTGTATCTTTTGTTGTTAGAGAATGATTTTCTGGTAAATACAGTAAAAATGCTTCTTTAAATAGAGGGATTTCTCTAATATTTTTTTCTTCTAAAGGCGTAACTAAAATGCCTAAATCTAGCGTCCCTTTTTGTAATTCTAAAATAATACTTTCAGTCTGTAATTCTTTAATGATTAGCCTAGTGCTACTATTCTCTTTTATAAAATCTGGTAAAAACAAAGGCAATAAATAAGGAGCCAAAGTAGGGATAATACCTATAGTAAACTCTCCTTTTATATCATTCTTATCATCGCTTAGGAAAGCCTTTAACTGGTTTACCTCACCTAAAATTTGGCGAGCTTTTAAAACAATTTGTTCGCCAGCAAGTGTAGGTTTGAGTGGGTAAGAATCTCTTTCAAAAATTTTTACACCTATTTCATTTTCTAATTTTTTTACCTGCATTGTAAGCGTAGGCTGGGTAACAAAACATTTTTCTGCTGCACGCACAAAATGCCTTTCGATGTCTAAGGCGATAATATATTCTAATTGCTGTAATGTCATATAGTAAAAATCTATAATGGTATAAATTTTATTGATTTGTTTGATACATCAAAGTAAAGCAACTTTGTAATAAATAAAAACAAAAATAAATAAGATTATGCCAAAAAGAGTATTGAATGTAGGAAGCAGCTTCCCAGCATTTACAAAAACAGCAGTAGTATCCTTAGAAAAAGGAAAAGAGTTTGAGACTATTACTAATGAAATTCACCAAAAAGATGGTAAGTGGCTGACAATGTTTTGGTGGCCAAAAGATTTTACGTTTGTGTGTCCAACAGAAATTGCAGAGTTCAATAAAAACTTTGTAGAATTCAAAGACAGGGATACTGTATTGGTAGGTGCAAGTACAGATTCTGAGTTTGTACATGCTGCATGGCGTAAAGATCATGACGATTTAAGAGGATTAAAATTTCCTATGTTGGCAGATACCTCTAAGTCACTTGCCAAAGAGCTAGGTATTTTAGAAAAAGAAGAGAAAGTAGCCTACCGAGCTACATTTATAGTAGATCCACAAGGAATTATCCGTTGGGTGTCTGTAAATGATTTGAGTGTAGGAAGAAACGTAGCTGAAGTTTTAAGAGTTTTAGATGCTTTACAAACAGATGAGTTATGTCCTTGCAACTGGGAAAAAGGACAAGAAACAATATCACTATAAAAAAATAGAGTAAGCTTCTAATTCCCAAGAAGCTTACTAATTTCTAAAATTTCAAATATAAAATTATGATACAAAATGAAACAGCACTAGAGTTCTTGGAGTTGCTTGGGGCAAATGAATTAGAAGCAAAAGCAAGTTTAATCACTTTAGCAGAAAGCGATTCTAAATATTTAAGAGACTTAAAAGTAAATTTTAAGACAGCTTTAAAAACAGAAAATTTAAGCGATAAAGAAGCTGCACTTATAGCACTTTCAATAGCTTCGAATGAAAATAATGAAGTTTTAATTCATTATTTTACAAATAGCTCCATCAACAACGGAGCTAGTAAGGAAGAAATTGGTGAAGCCATAGCGTGTGCATCTTTATTGAGCAGCAACAATGTTTTTTACAGATTTAGGCATTTTACGGGCAAAGAGAAGTATACCCAAATACCTGCAAAATTGCGCATGAACATAATGGTAAATCCAGTGTTGGGGAAAGAGTTTTTTGAGTTGATGAGCTTAGCTGTAAGTGCTGTAAATGGGTGTGAGATGTGCGTAAATGCACATGAAAACAGCCTTATGGATCTTGGGACTAGCGAAGAAAGAGTGTTTGATGCAGTACGATTATCAGCCGTTATTGTTAGTGTGTCTAAGTTGGTGTAAAAATTATTGCAGTAGCAAAAACGTCATAAAGCAAAATGCTCTATGACGTTTTTTGTTTTACATATTCACTAAACTAAATGTGAATATCCGCAATGATACCAGTACCTATTATTTTTTTGCGAAAAGGATAGAAGCGGAGCTCTTTGTTGCTTTTTCAGCAACAAAAGCGAGAGCGTAGAACCTGACCCGATAGGGTTTCGCCCAAAATCACTAATCAATTCCGCTACTGGTACAATAACGGATATTCACAAAACTAAATTTATTTAATGCAATAAAGTTGCATTTAAAATATTTTTTCTTTACTATTGCAATACAATTGCATTAATAAATAGTTAACATTTGTTTTATACATATTTTGATTAAATAATACTATGAAAAAAATACCTGTAACAGTATTGAGTGGGTTTTTAGGCGCAGGAAAAACAACATTGCTTAATCATATTTTGCACAACAAAGAAGGCTTAAAAGTGGCTGTAATTGTGAATGATATGAGCGAAGTAAACATAGATGCTCAATTGGTAGAAAATGAAGGTGTGCTTTCTAGAACAGAGGAAAAACTTGTGGAAATGAGCAATGGATGCATCTGTTGTACACTTAGAGAAGATTTGATGGAAGAGGTGGAGAAGTTAGCCAAAGAAAATAGGTTTGATTATCTTTTGATAGAAAGTACAGGGATTTCAGAACCAGTTCCAATTGCTCAAACGTTCTCGTTTCAAGACGATGAAAAAGGCATAGATTTAAGTAAGTATAGCTATATTGATACCATGGTTACTGTGGTAGACGCATTTAATTTTTTTAAAGATTTTGGTTCAGATGAGTTGTTGGTAGACAGAGAATTGACCGACATGGATGGCGATAATAGAACCATTGTAAACCTACTAACCGATCAAATAGAATTTGCAGATGTAATAGTAATAAATAAAGCAGATTTAGTGAGCGGTGAGACTTTAGGCGTATTAAAATCAGCCATAAAAAAACTAAATCCAAGAGCTAAAATCATACAAAGTTCTCACAGTAAAGTAGATTTAAAAGAGATATTAAATACAAATTTATTTAATTTTGAAGAAGCAGAACAGAGTGCAGGTTGGATAGAAGAATTAAAAAAAGATACGCATACTCCAGAAACAGAGGAATATGGGATAAGCTCTTTTGTTTTTAAAGACAAAAGGCCTTTTCATCCAGAAAGATTTTGGAATTATATTCAAGATGAATTCCCAACCAATATTATAAGAAGCAAGGGGTTGCTTTGGATTGGATCTAGACCAGATCAAGCCATGACTTGGAGTCAGGCAGGAGGTTCTTTAAAGGCAGATAGTGCTGGAGTTTGGTGGGCTTGTATGCCATTTAGTGAACGAATGGCTTTTTCTAGCTTTGTGTATAATCAAAAGGAAATAGAGAAAGAGTGGAGTAAAATTTTTGGAGACCGTAAAAATGAACTTGTATTCATAGGGCAAGATTTAGATAAAGAAAAAATAATAGAAGAACTTCAGTTATGTTTGTGTACAGACACAGAAATTCAAGAAATAGATTGGGAAAATGGAGTGGAAGATGCTTGGCCAGTGTTTAGAGCTGTCCCCTCGCACAAGGAAAAAAATGAGATCTTAAGTTGATAATGCAATTTCAAAAAATATTATTTGGCATATTTTTGCTGCTTTTGGGTACGGCTTATGGACAAAGTGCAAAAGATACGTGCATAAAATTTATGCGGGGCAAGATATTGGATGGAGAAACCAAAGAGCCTATCCCATATGTGACTATAAAAGTAAAAGATACAGATAACAGAACTTTTTCTGATGATAACGGAGATTTTGAATTAAAAAATTTATGTGATCACTCAAATACTCTTATTATATCTTGCTTTGGATACTGTGATTCTATTTGTGAAGAAAACCACCAACATGGAAAATCGCCACACATTTACCTCACACAAAAAGTCACCTTGTTAGATACAGTTCTCATCATCTCAGAAAAACACAGAGAAGATGGCACAATTTCTATAGCTCAAGAGGTGCTTACAAAAGAAGATTTGCGCTCAAATCCGAGCCAAAGTTTGGCTTCAGCCCTCTCAGAAATAGAAGGGGTAAGCTTAGTTTCTAAAGGTACAAATGTGCAGCTACCTGTAATTCATGGTTTGTATGGCAATAGGGTTTTGATTTTAAATAATGGCTTAAAACATGGTTTTCAAAACTGGGGTTCAGATCATGCTCCAGAAATAGACGTATCTGCAGCTCATAATATAACGGTTTTAAAAGGAGCAGCAGGTGTGAGGTTTGGGCCAGAAGCGCTTGGTGGTGCAATCATAGTAGAGTCAAATCCTTTATTGTTAAATAAGTCTTTTATGGCTCAATTAGGTACGGGCTGTCAATCCAACGGAAAAGGAGTTTCTACAACAATAGAGTTGGGCAAAGGCTTGAAAAATTGGAGTTATTTTGCAGGAGCAAATTATACTAAAATAGGGGATAGAAACGCTCCAAGGTATGTACTAAGCAACTCTGGTAAGGAAGAAAAAACTGCAAATGCAGGGCTTAGGTATATGCACAATACATGGGGCGCAAAACTTTATTACAGTTACGTAGACCAAAATCTTGCTCTTTTACGCTCTTCTGTGGCCTCTAGTGGAAATGCTTTTGTAAAAGCAATTAATGGCGATGGGCCAACGTTTATAAAGCCGTTTTCTTACCAAATAAGCGCACCAAACCAACTTACCAAACATCATTTGGCAAAAGCTGAGGTAGATTGGTATTATTCTAACAGTGGTAAAATTACTTTTAGAGCAGGCAAGCAGCTCAATAAAAGAGAAGAGTATGATATAAGAAGAAATATAGAAAAACCAATTATAGATTTAGATTTGGTAAGCACAGATTACCAAATAGAATGGAAACACCCAGACTTGAAAAAATTAGATGGGCTTGTAGGAGTGCAGATGTTTACACAAAACAACAACAACAATCCGGGTACAGGTACAACTCCTTTTATACCAAATTATAAAACAGTTAGGTATAGCGCTTTTATAGTAGAAAGTCTAAGAAAAGAAAAAAACACCTACGAGCTGGGGTTTAGATTAGACCATGAAAAAAATCGGTTGAGTGGCAGAGAAACCAATCAAGAGGAGTTTAATGATAATTTTATTTTTACAAACCTTACTACTTCTATAGGTTTTGTAAGAGAGATTTCTGAGCAAAGCACTCTTAGAATAAATCTTGGTACCGCATGGAGAGCGCCAAATATGGCAGAGTTATATAGTTTTGGACAACATGGGTTTAAGTCTTCTTTTGGATTATTGCGTTATTATACTAGCCAAGATGGCGGTTTGCAAACAGATAAAATCCTTGCAATGGCAGAACAGAATATATCTGCAGAAAAGGGATTTAAATGGATAAATGAATGGCAAGTAAAGTTAGAAAAGCATCAATTTAACACAACGGTTTACTCGCATTACATAAAAAATTATACTTTTGATAGACCTGTGGCTATAATTGGTACAGTTAGAGGGCCAATGCCGGTGTTTATTTTCGATCAAGCAGATGCTTTTTTTGTAGGGGCAGACTTTACTTGGCAAAAACAATGGACAAAGAATATAAGTGCTGTATTTGGAGCCAGTTATTTATGGTCTAAAAATGTAAAGAAAAACGAAAGTTTAATTAATCAGCCACCAATTACTGCCAATTATAAACTTATGTACAACTTACCTAAGTTGTGGAAGCTAGAATCTTCGCAACTAAGATTGCGCCCAAGCTATACCTTTAGGCAGTTTCAATCTCCTAGAACGGCATCCCCTACGGAGTTAATAGACGGTTCTGTACAGCTTACTCCAGAGTCTGAGATCTTCGATTTTAAACATGCACCCAATGGCTATTTTTTGATAGATATTGGGTGGAAATTCAAATTAAAAAATTTCACTGCTAGCATAGATGTAAAAAATATGCTGAATACCAGATACAGAGATTATCTAAATGAGATGCGCTATTTTGCAGATGATATGGGGGTAAATTTTTTATTATCAATTAATTATACGTTAAATTCTAAATCAAATAAAAAATGAAGAAAGTAAAATATTTTAAAAAATACGGTGTGTACGCTGTATTAAGTATGAGTGTTGCATTATCAAGTTGCAAAAAAGATGAGGTAGAGCCACCAAAAGTTGAGAATGAAGAAGAGGTTATTACAGACATCAAACTCATCTTTACAAATAATGCAAATCCATTAGACATAGTTATGGCTAGTGCAAAAGATCCTGATGGAGCTGGCGTAAAAGAGCTAGAAATTTTAAACCCTATAAATTTAGATACCAGCAAAACCTATGTTTTAACTATGCGGGTAATGAATAACTTAGAAATTCCTGGAGAAGACCTTACAATAGAAATAGCTAAAGAAGGCAAAGACCACCAGTTGTTTTATAGCTTTACAGATAATGCTTTTGCAAATCCTTTGGGCAATGGTAATATAGACAATGCAAAAGATGCTGTAAAATACAATGATATAGACGAAAAAGGCAACCCTATTGGATTATCTACCACTTGGGTAACCAATAAAAATATCTTAAAAGACGGTAAATTTAAACTCAGATTACAACACCAGCCAGACATTAAATCTGTTACAACAGGGTCTAGTGATGGAGATACAGATTTTGAGTTAGAGTTTGTTTTGAATATTGGTAAAGCAGCAGTACTTATTGAAAAGTAATTTAGAGCTTAATTTTGGCACTTGATTTGGGTTAAAAAAAATCCAAATCAAGTGCCAATTTATATGTATTTAGGAACTATTTTTTCTAACAAGTAACTTAGGCTTTTACACTTATTATATCAGAAAATTGAGTGGTGTAATTTGGCGATAATTTTTCTTGTTTCATTTTCCAAGTACGTCCCAAACCTTGGGCAGCCAACTTTACTTTATGAGCGCCATACCTAGTGTTTAATGCATCTAAGGCCTTCATTACTACTTTGTGTTTCTCATTTGGTTTTTCAAATAGAGTAGTCTGATTAAGGCTTTCCGGTACAAAATCTAGTACAATAACCCCTGCTTTTTTGTACTTGTAGCCCTCTTTGAAAATCTTTTTTAGGGCTAGTGTTGCATAATGTGTAAGTACATAATTAGAATTAGAGGCATAGGGTAATTTTACAATAATGCTTTTATTGTATTGCTCTACACCTTTACTGAATCCGTTGGTATGTATAAATAGCATCAGAGCATTGCAACAGCTTTCTTGGTTTCTTAATTTTTGAGCGCAAGAGCAGGCAAAAGTAGATACCCTTTCTCTCAATTGTTCAAACTCTGTATAATTACCATCAAATGAGCGTGTTGTAGCAATGTTTTTCTTTTTTGAGACTTTCTCTAGCCCAAGTGTAGGAATGCCCTCCAACTCTCTTTTAAGCCTTAGTCCCACAATACTTAATTCTTTTTGAACCCAATCATCAGGCAATTGTGTAAAATCAAAAGCGGTTGTAACACCTTTTTGTTGTAGTTTCTTGGTCAATTGCCTACCGATGCCCCAAACATCTTCTATTTTTGTCCATTTTAAGGCCTTTATCCTCAACTCTTCGGTATCTATCACATGTACAGATTGTGTTTTTTCAGGAAATTTTTTAGCTATTTTATTCGCTACTTTAGAAAGCGTTTTTGTGTTGGCAAGCCCAACAGATATGGGTATTCCGGTATTTCGAGTAACCGTTTTTCTAATATTTAAGCCATAATCTCTTAGGTCAAAATAGTGCTCAAATCCTTGAAATTGCAAAAAGGCTTCATCAATAGAGTAAATCTCTACATCAGGTGAAAAACCAACCAAAGTATCCATTACTCGCTTGCTCATATCTCCGTACAAGGCATAGTTCGAAGAAAATACGTGTATCTTTTCTTTATCAAATATTTGTTGGTATTTAAAAGCTGGAGCACCCATAGGTACAAAAGATTTTGCTTCATTGCTACGGGCAATTACACAACCATCATTATTGCTTAAAATAACCACAGGTTTTCCATTCAGCAAAGGATTAAAAACTCTCTCGCACGAAGCATAGAAATTATTACAGTCAACCAGAGCAAACATATTAGAACGTTTTTATCACATGAAGTACAATGCCCCAAACTAAGAAGTCATTATCTTTTGTGGCTTTTATGGGTTTATAGTTTTCATTTTCAGGCATCAGCCAGCACACATGGTTTTCTATTTTTAATCGTTTAAGCGTGAATTCACCATCTAAAAAACAAACTGCTATTTTGCCATTCGCTGGCTCAATACTTTTATCAATGATGATCAAATCTCCATTATCGATTCCAGCATTTTTCATAGAGTCGCCTTTTACTCGTGCATAAAAAGTAGAGGGGGCATTTTTTATTAATTCTTTATTCAAATCTAGGCTTTGCTCAATAAAATCATCTGCTGGAGAAGGAAAACCAGCACTTACGCCAGTGTCTACATACTCCAATGCCAAAAGGCTTGACAAATCTGTTTTGAATAATTCTAGTTGAATGTTGCTCATGCTACAAAAATGAATCATTTGATTGAATTGTCACCTTTAAAAAGGAATAAACAATGCACATAAAAAGGGATTTTATTCACATATACTCATTTTGCAAAAGCATTTAAATTAGAGGTGTATTTAGAAAACGTAAGCGCTAAAAGGGACAATCCATCTGGGGTGCTTTTGGCAATGGCTAAAGTTCTATAGTATAAGCCGTTTCAAAGCCTTTACGCAGAGGTTAGCTATGCTAGTATAGCTTTTCTAAACCGAAAACTATAACAATTTAAAAATACCAAAGAACTTTGGTTTGCGTAAAATTGTTAGTTCAATTTTTGATTTATTCTCTGAATGTTTTTTCAGTACATCCAAAATACAAATGTCTTGATCATGCACTTATTTTATTTCCTCAATCAACTATTTCGTTTAACTTTGTTTTGCACTTGCTAAACGTAAAATGCAACTAAGTATTCAACTACCGTTGTTTTTTCATTCTGCTTTTATTCAGAGTGTAGCATATATTGACCTTTATTTCTATTTGTAAATGATAACATGAGTAAGCACGAAACTAAAAATTGTCCAAGGTGTAATGAAATCTTTGAATGTAAAGTAAACAATATATTCAATTGCCTTTGTTATGATGAAAACATAAGTCAAAAAACACGTACCTTTTTATCACGTGCAAATATTGGGTGTAACTGTACAAGTTGTCTAAGGTATTATGATGATCTTTTAAAAGATAAAGAAATGCTTTTGTTTCCTACAAAATCAGATGCTTTTATAGAAGGGTTGCATTATTACTTAGAAGACAGGAACTGGGTTTTTACAGAAATTTACCACTTGCTAAGAGGGCATTGTTGTGAGAGCGGTTGCAGACATTGTCCTTACGGATATAAAAAATAATATAATCATCATTACAGAACAAATACAGCAAAAAAATAAATTTTAAGACTAAGCCATTGGAGGCTTTGGGTATATTAGAAAAGCTTGCTTTGCAAGTTTCTGAAATACAGGGTGCTCTAACACCAACCTTACAAAATTCACAAATACTTGTGTTTGCAGCAGATCATGGCATAGCAAATGGTAGGGTAAGTGCTCACCCACAAGAAGTTACTTATCAAATGGTAATGAATTTATTGCAAGGAGGGGTTGCAATAAATGTATTTTGTAACCAGCATAAAATTAAGGGAAATGCTATTTTTTGTCATTTAAGCAATGAGTCTGGTCATAAAATGATATCAGATTACCAGCAAGTAGATGCTGTTTTGAAACTAAATATGCGGTTAGGAGAGGGCAGTGGCTTTGCAGTAGCCTACCCAATAGTACAAAGTGCCGTTTGTTTTCTAAATCAAATGTCTAGTTTCCAAGGTGCGGGTGTGTCTAATGTTTGATTTTAGTTTAAGGATAGTTTTAATTCTCAAGGGATAAAAGCAATAGATGCAGCCCTCATTTTATTTAACCTGTTATAAATGTAAATAATTATACATAAGCAAATATAGTACCCCCTTCTTTAACTTTTTTTACATTGTGAATAATAAAACATGAAAAAGGATTGGGTTATGACCTAATCCTTTTTTAATTTTGAGGTAATTAAATAATTATGAAGTATCAATCTAAACAAGTAGCATATTTGGTGCTAGAAGACGGTTCAGTTTTTAAAGGCAATGCCGTTGGAAAAATAGGCACAACTACTGGCGAGATTTGTTTTAACACTGGTATGACTGGTTACCAAGAAATTTACACAGATCCTTCTTACACCGGTCAGATAATCATAAACACCACACCTCATATAGGCAACTATGGTACTTTTGTAGGAGATACAGAGTCTGAATCTATAAAATTTAGTGGTTTGGTTTGCAAAACATATAGCCAAATGTACAGTAGGTTAGATGGTACAGAATCTTTGAATGATTACTTTTTGTCTGCCGGAATTGTGGGTATTTCAGATGTAGATACAAGACAAATAGTAAGGCACATAAGAAGCACAGGGGCAATGAATGCTATTATCTCTTCTGAGGTATTAGAAATTGACACCTTAAAATCTATGGTGAAAGAAGTACCAAGTATGGATGGTTTGGAATTGGCAACTAGAGTAGCAACCAATCAAAAATATACTTTAGGTGATGATAACACAGGCTTTTCTATTGCAGTTTTAGATTTAGGATGCAAAACAGGTATTTTAGATAATTTTGTGTCTAGAAATTGCAAAGTAACAGTTTATCCTGCAAAGACTACTTTTACAGAGATGATGCAACAAAAACCAGATGGTTTTTTTATCTCTAACGGCCCAGGAGATCCAGCAGCAACAGAATACGCAATAGCAACAGTAAAAGATATATTGGCTAGTGGCTTACCTACTTTTGGAATTTGTTTGGGGCATCAAATTATTGCTTTGGCTTGCGGGCTAAAAACATTTAAAATGCACCATGGGCATAGAGGGTTAAATCATCCAGTAAAGAATCTAATCACTGGAAAAAGCGAAATTACATCCCAAAATCATGGGTTTGCAGTAAATTTAGAAGATGTGGAAAATAGCGATTTAGTAGAATTGACTCACATAAACCTAAATGATAACAGTGTAGAAGGTATTCGTTTAAAAAATAAACCTGTTTTTTCAGTGCAACACCATCCAGAAGCTAATCCTGGCCCTCATGATTCCAGATATTTATTTGATCAATTTATAGAATTACTAACACAAAATAAATAAAGTATAATGTCATACATAGAAGAAGTAAAAGCGAGACAAATATTTGACTCAAGAGGTAATCCTACAGTAGAAGTAGATGTGATTACTGAAAATGGTATTATTGGTAGAGCTGCTGTGCCATCTGGCGCATCTACTGGTGAGTGGGAGGCTGTAGAGTTAAGAGATGAAGACAAAGCTCATTATATGGGTAAAGGCGTTTTAAAAGCCGTTGCAAATGTAAATGACATTATAGCTCCAGAACTTATTGGAATGGATATTTTTGACCAAAAAGGAATAGATCAATTAATGATTGACCTTGATGGTACAAAAAATAAAAGTAAATTAGGCGCTAACGCTATTCTAGGTGTTTCTTTGGCTGTGGCTAAAGCAGCCGCAGAAGAAACGGGTCAGCCTTTATACAGATACATTGGTGGAGTAGGTGCAAACACATTGCCGGTTCCTATGATGAACATCATCAATGGTGGTTCTCATGCAGACAACTCTATAGATTTTCAAGAGTTTATGATTATGCCAGTAGGCGCAGAGTCATTCTCTCATTCTTTGAAAATGGGTACAGAAATTTTCCATAACTTGGCTAAGGTTTTAAAAAGCAGAGGGTATTCTACAAACGTAGGTGACGAAGGTGGATTTGCTCCAAACTTAAAATCTAACGAAGAAGGAATTGAGGTTATTCTTGAGGCTATCAAAAACGCAGGTTACGAAGCTGGTAAAGATGTTATGATTGCTTTTGATGCTGCTGCATCTGAGTTTTATGACAAAAAAGAAAAAGTATACCACCTTAAATGGTCTACTGGCGAGAAATTAACATCTGCACAGATGGTAGATTTCTGGGCTGGATGGGTTGAGAAATATCCAATCATCTCTATCGAAGACGGTATGGATGAAAATGACTGGGAAGGTTGGAAAATGTTAACTGAGCGTTTAGGAGACAAAGTTCAATTGGTAGGTGATGACTTGTTTGTAACTAATGTAGAGAAATTACAGAAAGGAATAGATACTAATACTGCAAATGCAATCTTAATTAAATTTAACCAAATTGGTACTTTAACAGAGACTATAGATGCAGTAAATCTAGGCAAAAGAAATAAATATAAAAGTGTAATGTCTCACCGTTCTGGTGAAACAGAAGATACTACCATTGCAGATTTAGCAGTAGCATTAAATACTGGTCAGATTAAAACGGGTTCATTGTCTAGAACGGATCGTATTGCAAAATACAACCAGTTGCTAAGAATAGAAGAGGAATTAGGCGCTTCGGCATATTTCCCTGGTAAAAACATGTAATATCTATCCCTAATAAGGGTAGTGATTCGTTTTTAAATCCTCATCAGTTTTTGGTGAGGATTTTTTATTATAGCATTTTTTTAAATCTTTAAAATTTAGTTTAATAAACGCAATAGTATAAACTGTAATCTACATTTTATATATTTGTATATGCAAGAGAACATAAAGCAACTTTGGCAGCATTGGACAAATAAGTTGCCGCCCTATTTACGTAATTTTTTTGTTGTTACAGGATTATTTTTTTTGTTCTGGATGCTTTTTTTGGATGTTGATAAATTACCAAGCCAGTTAAAACGCTATTTTGCAAACGAAGAATTAAAAGAAGAAGTTGGCTATTACCATGAAAAGATATTAAAAGGAAACGAAGAGCTAAAAGGTTTGAAAACAGATAAAGACAAGTTGGAGAAATTTGCGAGAGAAAAGTTTTATATGCACAAAGCAAGTGAAGATGTATATGTGATAGATAAAAAGGAAAAAGATTAAATTTTTGGCATTAAACCTATTTTTGTGTAACTTCTGACATTATGAGAATACTTATTACGGGCTCTAACGGTTTATTAGGACAAAAAATCATTCACCAATGGTCTAAAAACAAAGACTATGATTTAATTGCTACTTCTAGAGGAGAAAACAGAGTTTTAGAAGTTACAGGCTTTGAGTATTGTAGTCTAGATATAAGCAACAGAGAACAGGTTTTGGATGTAGTTCAAAAATACAATCCAGATTGTATTATAAATACGGCTGCAATGACCAATGTAGACCAGTGCGAAGTAGAAAAAGAGGCATGTATGGCTTTGAATGTAGATGCTGTTCAGTACCTGCTGGAAGCATGCGAGCTAGAAAATGTGTTCTTTTTACATCTTTCAACAGATTTTATTTTTGACGGAGAAGCAGGTCCGTATGATGAGTTGGCAACCACAAATCCTTTGAGTTTTTATGGGAATAGCAAATTGCAGGCAGAACAATTAATTATGAATGCGCAATGTCCTTGGGCTATTGCCCGTACTGTTTTGGTATATGGCATAACTGAAGGCATGAGTAGATCCAATATTATCCTTTGGGTGAAAAACTCTTTAGAGCAAGGGAAAAGTATACAGCTTGTAAATGACCAATGGAGAACTCCTACGCTTGCGGAAGATTTAGCAATTGGTTGCTTGTTGATTTGTAAATTGCAGGCAGAAGGAGTCTATAATTTGTCAGGAGAAGAATTAATGAATCCTTACCAAATGGCATTAGCTACAGCAGAATATTTTGGGTTAGATACATCTTTATTACAAGAAACAGACGGATCTAAATTTTCTCAAACAGCAAAAAGACCACCTAAAACTGGGTTTATTATTGAAAAAGCTAGAAAAGAATTGGGTTTTGAACCAAAAAGTTTTAGAGAGGGGATTGCTTTTTTGGCAAGTCAAATTACAGCTATGGGATAAGTTCTCCAGTCTTGCTTTTAACCAATTTATAAAATTTAACGTATGCTAAAAAAACTTTGGGCATATTTAATAAGTCCTAATTACCAAACCAGCCAACAAATAGTAGGGATACGCTTTTTAATCGTTTTTGCACTTGCGGTAATGCTTTTGCCATTGGCAATACATGGTTTGGTGCCTGTAAAAACAAGTACAGAAAGTGAGTTAGAGCTTAGTAGGTTAAAGCAATTGTATGTTTCTAAATTAGATTCTTTAGATAAAATATCTATATACAAAGGTTCTAATTATGGTTCGGGTAGAGGATTTGCTTTTCCCGCCAAAAATTACAGCAATAGCTCTTCTTCTTATGTTTCTAGACCTATTGTGAGATTTAATTTAAATACCGCTAGTATAGATCAGCTTACATCGGTTAGTGGAATAGGGCCAGTATTGGCAGATAGGATACTAAAATACAGAACTCAGTTAGGAGGGTTTTATTCTCAAAATCAACTTTATGAAGTATATGGTTTAGATAGTACGGTTGTAAAACAAACATTTAAACATTTAGAAGGTGTCTTAGAGCCAAGTATAAGATACAAAGTAAATGTAGAAGAATTTAAAGTTTTGCTTAAGCATCCGTATTTGGAGTATAAAGATGTCCAAGTAATTTTTAATAATAGACCTATTGGTAGTAAGGAAATGCTTTGTAGGCTATTGCCTGGCACCTGCCAAAAAGTAGCGCCTTATTTGCTTTATGATTGATGTTTTGTAAAAGTCTATAGTTCCTTTTTTTTATTCCTAATACGCTAGCTTTTAGCTTAATAAAATAAGGCAACACCTTATCTCTTTTGGGGGCTGCTTATGCTCTTACCTTTCTTTTTCTTTTATATTTATGAGTGTTTAGCATTGTTTTTTCTTAATACAAGTAGGGCAAAAATTTAATTAGTAGTATTGATTTAATGGGTGTATGGGTACTATATACGATTTTAAACGGCTAAAAAACGGCAATAAACGTTTTAAATTATAAAAACTTTTTTTTTACTCTACAACTTTGCATCAGCTCAAAACAAAAGGGCATTTTATAAAACAATTTAAACTGTATAAAAGTATGAACATTAGAAATCAAGTACAATTAATAGGCTTTGTGGGCAATACGCCAGAACTAAAACAATTAAACGCAGATAAAGTGTTGGCTAGGTTTTCTGTAGCTACCAATGATTCGTATAAAGATGCTCAGGGTAATTGGGTAAACAACACAGATTGGCATCAAATAGTTGCATGGGGTTCTAGTGCAAAAAGAGTTGAAAAGGCTTTGCTAAAGGGTGCAGAGGTGGCGCTAACAGGTAAGCTTAGTACAAGGGGTTGGCAAGATGCAGACGGGAAAACACATTATGCAACAGAAGTTGTTTTGGATGATTTTACATTGTTAGGGGTAAAGAAAAACAAATAATATTAAAAGTAAAAGCCTCACGTATTTGTGAGGCTTTTGTAAAGTTGTCCGACTAGGGCTCGAACCTAGACTCTTCTGTACCAAAAACAGACGTGTTGCCAGTTACACCATCAGACAATCTTCCCGATTGGGAGTACAAATGTAGACAATATTCTTAAATTTAAAAACATTTCTAAAATATTTTTTAAAATAAATTAGTTTGTAACCGTTATCGGAAAAGAATATCCTTTGTAAATTAAAATAAACGAATTATCGCAATTACCAGTGCCGTAATCTACCTTCCTTTCATCTTCGCCTTCTGGTATTATACTGTACACACCAGAAACGGGCAGTCTTTTTTGAATCCAGCATTCTATATTCAATTCTAATGGTGTTGCTTCTGCTACACTAATAATAAATTTTTTCCCTTTTGAATCTGTGCCATTTGCAGTGCCATAAATTTTATACGCATCGTCTAAGTTATTTATTGGGGTCTCTTGGCCTGCTATCCAAAGTCTTGTTCTTTCACTTGTCCAGGTAACTACATCACCATTTTTCTTAGTTAGCTTGGCATTTGAAACCGTAATAAAAAACTTTATTTCTCCTTTGTCTGTTTTCCCTTGGTTTTTAATAACTCTAGTGCCTTCTATTTTGTTTCCATTTACTTTGTAGTTGGATAGGGTAGATGTAATTACGCTGCCCTGGTTTACATACCTATCTGTGTAACTTATAATTATTTTTCCACTTCTTATTTTAGAATCTAAACAGGTTTTACTAGAGTCAAAAGTCAATGTCAGGATTTTATTGGTAGTATTTAAATTTCCGCTGTAACATGTTTCAGTAGTATTTGATCTCAAAATGCTTCTGTTGGAAGCACCTAAGTTATTGCTTTCTAGTGCAGTTGTTACAATATTTGCAATATCATCAAATTCCTCCTCTATACTGTTGTTGTCTTGTATAGATTGTGTACTTGGTGCGGTAATTGTTTTGACATAAGGTTTTGCTTCCTCATTTTGTTTACAGGCAATAAAAATTACTGCAGCAAATATTGGATATAATAGTTTTCTCATTGTAGTATTGTTTAAATTTTAGTTAATTTATGAAATTCAAGCTAATTCCGTACCAACTTTATTTCAAATATATTTTTAAGATTGCCCACACACAAAGGGAGTCTACAGAGAATTTATATTTAGTGCTCCAGGAGGGGGGTAATTTTGGTATAGGAGAAGCAATTTTCCCGCCTTATCAACCAGAAAGATGGAGCAACATGGTAGATTTATTAAATAAATATTGTACCTCATTAAATCTATTAAATAAAGAAAATTGTTTAGACTTTTTAGAAGTGTTATACAAAGAAAACCCTCAAGTACCTTCTTGTGTGGCTGCTTTAGATATGGCAATCTTAGACTTTTTTTATAAAGATACGCTTTGTTCTATTCTTCATTTAGAAACGGAAAAGGATTTTATAAGTTCATATACCATAGGTATATCTACGCCAGAAGATTTTGAAAAGAAGGTTATTGAATCAGATTGTTTTACTTCATATTACAAATTTAAAATAGATCAAGATAATTTTGAGTGGGTCTTGGATCTATTTCCTAGAATAACAAATAAAAAATGTGTATTGGATGCCAATCAGGGATTTGTAAGTTTTACTAAAGCAGTAGAGTGTGCAACAGTGGCACATTCTTTAGGGGTACAATACTTGGAGCAGCCTTTTGAAAAATCAAACTTTGAGTGGCATAAAAAACTTAAAGAACTAGCAATTTTGCCAATTATTGCAGATGAAAGTTTTCAAAATTATAACGATTTAGAAAAGATAAGTACTAGTTTTGACGGAGTAAACATAAAACTAATGAAGTGTGGGGGGCTTTTTCAAGCCTCTAAAATCATTAAAAAGACAGCTTTGTTACAGCTGAAAACTGTCTTTGGGTGTATGTCAGATTCTATAATTGGCATAGAAAGCGCTCAAAAACTGGCTCATTTGACCAACTGGGTAGATTTAGATGGTCATTTATTAAATGTAAATAATCCATCGAAGTTGTTTTTGTTGAAAGATCAATTAAAGACTTAAATTTTTAGTGTACTTAATCTAGGCTTGGTATTGGTTCAATTATTTAACAATTCCTTAAAATAGCTTTCTTTTTTATGGGCTTAAATTAAGCTATTCTTGTATTATGAATAAGAGTATTAATTGGATAATCTTGCAAAAGGCAATTGTTTTTTTTGGATTGCTTTTTTTGTTCCTTTTGGGGATTACCATATTTGGGTCTGCTCTTAATGGATTAGGGGTAGATTTGGTCCAAGAATATTTAAAGAAAGTAAATTCACCACTTTTAGGGTTGTTTTTAGGTATGCTTGTTACAGCAGTTGTGCAAAGTAGTTCATTAATAACCAGTATTTTAGTGGGTTTGGTGAGTGCGGGTATGAGTTTAGAAATTGCAGTACCTATAGTTTTGGGCGCAAATGTTGGCACTACAATTACAAGTACATTAGTTGCATTTGGTCATATTGCAAATAAAAAAGAATTTAGAAGGGCAGTTTCTGCCGCTTCGGCACATGCTTTTTTTAATATTTTGTGTGTCATAATTTTTTTTCCTTTAGAATTAGTATTTGGGTTTTTATCTAATTCGGCACGTTTTATAGCAGATTTCATTCCATTAAACCAGTTAGACAAAAGTATTGGCATACTAGAGATTTCTATTTCACCTATTTCTAATTATATAATTAAGTCTTTAAATAATGCTTATTTTAGTTTGGTGTTGGGGTTGGTATTTTTGTTTTTAGCTGTTCGTTTGATGCTTGTTTTCTTTAGGGCTACAGTTTTGAATAAAGTAACTTCTGCAAGCTCATTAAGTTTTGTGTTGTCAGATATAAAAATGATTTTGTCTGGAATAGGACTTACAATTTTGGTGAGGTCTAGTTCT
>JAYVIQ010000132.1:0-12259 GCA_043770215.1 Cytophagales bacterium
GCACAAAGTAGGCAAAGCAAGATATAAAACTGGTGATGAGTCCAAAAACTCATTTATTTTAGCCCTTTTTACCATGGGAGAAGGCTGGCACAACAATCACCATTATTATCAAGTATCTGCTAGAAATGGATTTTTTTGGTGGGAAGTAGATTTTACATTTTATATTTTAAAAATATTTAGTTGGTTAGGATTGGTTTGGGATCTTAAAGGTGTGCCTAAAGAAGTATTGCACTCTGAAAGCCTTGAAGAAGCAAGACTAAAAATGGCACAGAAATAGTTGTTATTCTACAAAAAATTTATTTTCACTAAAATACAAGTGAATGATTTCTTTTAATCAGTTTTAGATTAAAAAAATAATAAGTTATTATTAAATACATACCCTTTATTTTAACCTCGTAAAAGGTGCCTTTCTGTACTAATCTACAAAAAAAATGAAAAATAATTTCCTAAAAGGAATGCCCTCAGGCATTCCTTTTATTGTTGGTAATGAAGCTGCAGAACGCTTTAGTTTTTATGGCATGAAAGCCATACTCACAGTTTTTATGATTCAACACCTGAAAATGTCTGACAGTACAGCAAATGAATGGTACCATAATTTTGGAGGCCTTGTGTATGCTCTACCTATTTTAGGTGCTTTACTTAGCGATTTGTTTTTAGGGAAATACCGTACAATACTATATTTATCTTTGGTGTATTGTTTAGGACATCTAGTTTTGGCATTAAATGAATCACAAAACGGACTGTTTTGGGGTTTATTGCTGATTGCCTTTGGCTCCGGAGGCATAAAACCTTGCGTTTCTACACATGTAGGAGACCAGTTTGATGACACAAATAAAAGTCTAATTACAAAAGTGTATGGCATATTTTATTTTTCAATAAACTTTGGTTCTTTTTTCTCTACGTTGCTGATTCCATATTTATTGCAAAAATATGGCCCTTCTATTGCTTTTGGTTTACCAGGACTACTAATGTTTTTGGCAACATTTGTGTTTTGGTTGGGAAGAAAAAAGTTTGTGCATATACCGGCTAATCCAAAATTAATCCTAGAAGAAATTTGTACTAAAAATTTCTTGTCTCTTGCAATCAAGCTGGGTGTAATTTACTTATTCATTTCTGTTTTTTGGGCATTGTATGACCAAACTGGGTCTTCTTGGGTTATTCAATCTAACAGTACATTTATGAACAAAACAATAGACTTGGGATTTATAAAATTTGATGTATTGGCAGCCCAAATACATGCCATAAACCCAATCTTTGTTATGATATTAGTACCCATATTTTCATTTTTAATTTACCCTGCAATAGAAAAAAAAATCAAGTTTAAGCCTTTGTATAAAATTTGTATAGGAATGTTTTTGTGTGCTCTAAGCTTTTTTATTATTGCATATGCAGAGAGTAAGATTTATTTAGGGATTGAAGTAAGTGTTGTGTGGCAAATATTGGCGTTTTTAGTGCTTACAGTGGGTGAAGTGTTATTGTCTCTAACCGCTTTGGAGTACTCTTATACACAAGCTCCTGTTTCTGTAAAATCTATAGTTATGAGTTTATACCTCATGTCTATTTCATTGGGTAATTTCACTACAGCTGCCATAAATAAGTTTATTGTTCACGATTTTAAAGCAGAGAAAATAACTACAGAACATGGTTTAGTAATGATTAAATCATCAGAAAATCATCTAAGTGGTGATAAAATAAACCTAAACAAAAACATAGAACTTTTAGAAGATAAAGAATATAAAGTTGGAGAGAAAAAAGAGGCATTAGCCGGAACTTTTTTACTAGGGAAATTGGACTCTAACACTTATGTATTGTGGGACATAAATAGAAAACCCGTAAAAGTAATACAGGAGTCGATTTTCAAAGAAGAAGAAATAAAAAATTGCTTTTCTACTTATTCTTTAAATGGACCAGCTTACTTCAATTTCTTTGGTTATTTTATGCTTATTGCATCTATCATTTTTATGCCTTTTGCCATTTTTATAAAAGACAAATCATATTTCCAAAAGGGTTTAGAGGGTGGTGCATAAACCTCAAAACTCTTTTTATTACTTACAATCATAATTAGGAGAGTCATTTTTATACCTTATAGAATTTAAGGTATAAACCCCATTCAAAACAGAAGCAAATAATTATACTCAAAAAAAAAAACACTCAAGGTTTTTTTTCTTGAATCATGTATTTTCAATTTCTTAGAAATATAAGCAAGAAATGTTCAATTTGAGAAAACATATATTACTTTTGTGGTATGATAGAATTAGGAAAGTACAATACCCTACAAGTTTTAAGAGAAATAGACTTTGGTTTTTATCTTGGGGATGAAATAGGAAATGATATTTTACTTCCCAGAAAATGGGCTACTCCTAATTTGGCTATTGATGATTTTATATCTGTATTTGTATATTTAGATCATGAAGAGAGACCTATAGCAACTACAATGACACCTAAAATAATTTTAGGTGAATTTAATTACCTGAAAACCAAGGATGTAAGTAATGTAGGTGCATTTATGGACTGGGGTCTAGAAAAAGATTTACTGGTTCCTTTTAAAAATCAACCAAAAAAGTTTGAACAAGACCGATGGTATTGCATTTATTTGTATATTGACTCTGAAACTAATCGATTGGTTGGTACTGCCAGAAACAATTCGCTTCTAAACCAAGTAGAACCTGAATACACCCTAGGAGATAAAGTAGAAGTTTTAGTCTGTGAAGATACTGAGATTGGAGTAAATGTAATCATAGATAACAAATTCAAAGGACTAATATACCACAGTGATATTTTCAATAACATACAAAGAGGAGACAAAACTGTAGGATACATAAAAAAACCTAGAGAAGATGGCAAATTAGATGTTTCTCTAGAACCTATAGGCATAGAAAGATTTGAAGTAAATGCACAAAAAATATTAGATTATTTAACCAAAAATGATGGTAAGATTTCACTTACAGATAAAAGCGAACCTGAAGATATTTATAGTCAATTACAAATGAGTAAAAAAATATTTAAAGCCTCATTGGGACTACTTTACAAAGCAAAAAAAATTATTTTGAACAAAGAAAGTACAGAACTTCTAAAATAGCAAACATAAAAAAAATCAGTAAACGATAAAAAAATGGCACAAATAACACTCAAAGGAAATCCAATAAACACAGTTGGCAATTTACCCACTGTTGGAAATAAAGCACCTAATTTTACAGTAGTAAAAAGTGATTTATCAGAAAAAAACTTAACAGATTTTGAAGGCAAAAAAGTTATTTTAAACATTTTTCCAAGCATAGATACAGGTACTTGCGCAACTTCTGTAAGAACATTTAACCAAAAAGCAACTTCTTTAGATAACACAGTAGTACTTTCAATTTCTGTAGATTTGCCTTTTGCACTTAATCGTTTTTGCGGAGCTGAAGGCATAGATAAAGTAGAAACTTTGTCCGCTTTTAGAAGTGATTTTGCTGAAGTTTATGGGGTAAAGTTAATAGATGGCCCGTTAAAGGGCGTTTGTGCTAGATCTATAGTAGTTTTAGACGAAAACGGTACAGTTTTGTACACTGAGTTGGTTTCTGAAACAGTAAATGAACCTAATTATGAAGCAGCAATAGCTGTATTGTAATCCACTATAAATCTGAAGGTTCTGTTTTATTTTTAATAAATTAATATAAAACAGAACCTTTTTTATAGTTTTAGAGTTGAAAATAAAAAATAGAATACAATGATACAAATAACAGATAAAGCAAGCGAACAATTAAAAAAACTCAAAGTAGATGAAGGGCACTCAGAAAATGCTAATTTAAGAGTTTCTGTTAAAGGTGGAGGCTGCTCTGGCCTTATGTATGATCTTACCTTCGATGAAGCAGTTACTGCATCTGACGATATATTTGAAGATAAAAACTTTAAGGTTTTGGTAGATAAAAAAAGTTTATTGTATCTATTGGGTACTGTATTAGATTTTTCTGACGGTCTAAATGGCAAGGGATTTGAATTTAAAAACCCAAATGCAAGTAGAACTTGTGGGTGTGGAGAAAGCTTTTCTATTTAATTAGCCTATTTTTCTTTAAATACTTTCAGACAATATTTCTAATCTAGATTTTTCGTTTGGCGTTAAAGAATTTATACCCCTCTTAGATACTTTATCCAACAAAAAATCTAGTTCTATTTTTATATTTTGCTTTTTAGCATTGTATTGCTCATCTACAGTGTCGTTTGGTTTTATAACGATTTTGTTTTTTTGTGTTTTATTGATTCCTTTTTTCATAATTGCTATTAGCCCAAAAGCTATTGCCAAAACAAATATCCACTGCATAAACTGATCTAGTAATACGATTCCTCTTTTTTATTTTTAAGGTCCTCAACAAATGTTTTTACCATTTGTTCTTTATCTTTAGAGCATACCATTAGTACGTTTTGGTATTCTGCAACTATATAGTTATCAAGACCTTGTACCACAACCAATCTATCCTTAGGTGTTTTTATAATGCAATTAGTACTTTCATAAATAACTACATTACCATCTATTACATTATTATTGCTATCCTTATCTTGCATATCGTACAAGCTCTTCCAGGTCCCCAAATCAGACCACCCAATATCACTTAAAATAACCTCTACGTTGTCTGCTTTTTCTAAAACAGCATAATCTATAGATATAGACGGACATTTAGAATAAATTTCATTTATGTATACGCTTTCCTTTTCTGTGAAATATCCAGAAAAAGTAAACAAATCATTCAACTCAGGAAGAAACTTATTAAATGCTTTTACTATTTCTTTGGCTGTCCAAACAAAAATACCAGCATTCCATACGTATTCTCCACTCTCTACATATTCTTTAGCAGTTTCTAAATCTGGTTTTTCTTTAAACTGTTTTACAGGCTTAGAAATTTCATTGCTAGCACCAAAATTTATATAACCGTAACCTGTATCTGGCCTTATGGTTCTAATGCCTAAAGTTACCAAAACCTCTTTTTCTGAAACCACTTTTAAAGCATCTTCTACTCTGTGAATAAAAGTATCTTCTTTTAAAATAATATGGTCTGAGGGGCACACCACTAAATTAGCATTTGGATTTTTAGACAAAATCTTATACGCTGCATAAGCTATACATGGAGCCGTATTTTTGCCCTCTGGCTCTAACAATATTTGATGATCCTGACAAAAAGGCAATTGTTCTTTTACCAAATCATAGTAAATAGAATTAGTTACCACAAAAATATTTTCTTGAGGACAAATACCAGTAAACCTATCTGCTGTTAGTTGTATAAGAGATTTACCAATACCCAATACATCATGAAATTGCTTAGGAAAGTTTTTTCTGCTGTATGGCCAAAATCTACTACCAACACCACCAGCCATTATTATCACATAATTGTTTTCCATATTTAATTTCTTCTTAGCAAAATACAAAAGTAATTACTTTATTCTCGATTGTACAATTAAAACACATCAATTATTCTTTGATTAGTAGATACTTTGTATTGTTGCACCTAAAATTATTCAAATATGAACGATAAAGTGAAAGGAATAGTTACTTTTTTTCTGAGATTCACAATTTTTAACTAAATTGAATATAAAGTCAAAACAGAAGTCTTTATAAAACAAAATGAATATAGACATCCACTCATTAGAATCAAATTTAAAATCTCATTTCGGATTCGATTCATTTAGAGGAACCCAAAAAGATGTAATTTTAAATCTATTATCTGGCAACGATACGTTTGTTATTATGCCTACTGGCGCAGGAAAAAGTTTATGCTACCAACTACCTGCAACAATTTTAGAAGGTACCGCTTTGGTAATATCACCACTTATTGCCTTAATGAAAAATCAGGTAGATCAGTTAAATGCTCATGGGATAAATGCTAGCTTTTTAAATTCATCTCTAACAAAAACTACTACCAATGAAATCAAAAAAGAATTGATAGCAGGAAAAATAAAACTTTTGTATGTAGCACCTGAATCTCTTAATAAAGAAGAAAATTTAGAACTTTTTAAAAAGATAAAAATATCATTTGTAGCCGTAGACGAAGTACATTGTATTTCTGAATGGGGGCATGACTTTAGGCCAGAATATCGCAGAATAAAAAGTATACTGGCAGAGATATCTCAGGTTCCTATTATAGCCCTGACAGCAACGGCTACCTTAAAAGTGCAGCAAGACATCCAGAAAAATTTACAAATGGACAATGCTACCATCTTTAAGAGCTCATTCAGAAGGGATAATTTATTTTATGAAGTACTGCCTAAAATAAATCCCAAAAATAAATTGGTTGAGTTTATAAAACAAAGACCAAAAGAATGTGGTATAATTTATTGCCTTAGCAGAAAAAAAGTAGAAGAAATAGCTGAGTTTTTAGAAGTAAATGGCATAAAAGCCCTACCCTATCATGCGGGAATGGAAAACAAACAAAGAGTTGCGCATCAAGATGCCTTTTTAAATGAAGAGGCAAAAATAATTGTGGCAACCATTGCTTTTGGTATGGGTATAGATAAACCTGATGTTCGTTACGTAATCCATTATGACACACCAAAGTCTTTAGAGGGATATTACCAAGAAACTGGAAGAGCAGGTAGAGATGGTAAAAAAAGTCATTGTATCATGTTTTATTCTTACAGCGATGTCTTAAAATTAGAGAAATTTTTCAAAGACAAACCAGCCAACGAAAGAGATACACACAAATTACTTTTAGATGAGGTGGTTTCTTTTGCAGAAACTTCATTATGCAGAACAAAACAACTTCTGCATTATTTTGGAGAACATATGGATGATGATTGTGGTTTCTGTGACAACTGCAAAAATCCAAAAGAAAAATATGATGCTACAGAATTAGTCCTTTCAGCTCTAAAAATATGTGAGAGTGTAAAGCAAAATTTTGGAATTAAGCACATGGTAGATGTAATTCTTGGAAACAGTACCCAAGCAATTAGAACTTACGAACACCAAGAGCTAGATGTTTTTGGGATTGGAAAAGACCAAAACAAACAAATCTGGACCTCTATTTACAGACAAGCACTTTTAAATGAATTTCTAGAAAAGAGCATAGAACATTACGGCGTTTTAATGCTTACAGAAAAAGGTAAAGATTTCATAAAAAACCAAACTTCCCTTACATTTTTCAAAGACAATGAATATCCAAACACTATAGAAGAATCTGTAGAAGCCTTTGATCACCATACAGAAGATGTTGTAAACAAAGAGTTGCTAGGCATTTTAAAAGGGCTAAGAAAAAAAGTTGCAGATCAAAAATCATTGCCTCCCTATGTAATTTTCCAAGATGCTTCTTTAGAAGAAATGGCTACTACTTTTCCTAACACCCTAGAAGACCTTGTACACATACAAGGAGTTGGTCTAGGAAAAGCAAATAAGTTTGGCAAACCTTTTATAGAGATTATAGACAAATTCATCACAGAAAATAATATAGAAGCCATACATGAAACATTTATAAAAACTGCTGTTAAAAAATCTAAAAATAAAGTTTTTATTATTTCTCAAATAGATAAGCAAGTACCGTTTCTAGATATTTCTACCGCACTAAATATTTCTTACAAAGACCTTCTAGAAGAAATTGAACATATCTGTCACTCAGGCACAAAGCTAGATATAAACTATGAAGTAGAGCAAGAAATAGACGAAGATTCAGAGGAAGATATCTTCACATATTTTATGGAAGTGGAGACAGACAACATGGAAGATGCCATAAATGAATTGGGAGAAGACTATACAGAAGAGGAAATTAAATTAATTCATATTAAATTTATATCTGAATTAGCAAATTAGAACAATTAATAAATGAATATACTTATTATAGGCTCAGGAGGTAGAGAGCACACCCTAGCTTGGAAAATAAAACAAAGTCCCCTAGTAAACACCATTTTTGTAGCTCCAGGAAATGCAGGCACTGCTCAAATAGCAAAAAACATAGCTTTAGACATTAATGATTTTCGTGGAATAGAAAAACTTGTCATTGAAGAAGCTATAGGATTGGTAATTGTAGGGCCAGAAGAACCATTGGTAAAAGGCATTTCTGATTTTTTTTCTACTACAGAATCTCTTAAGAATGTAAAAATATTTGGACCTAAAAAATTGGGTGCTACCTTAGAGGGAAGCAAAGATTTCTCTAAGGAATTTATGCAACGGCATAACATTCCAACGGCAAAATATGCCACATTTACCAAAACACAACTTACTGAAGCTTTAAACTATTTAGACACTTATTCAGGGCCTTATGTACTAAAAGCAGATGGTTTAGCAGCAGGAAAAGGGGTGATAATAACTTCTGACACTACAGAAGCTAAAGAAGTGATGACAGACATGCTTCAAAACCAATTATTTGGAGAAGCAAGTTCTAAAGTTGTGGTAGAAGAATTTTTAGATGGCATAGAACTTTCTATGTTTGTAGTGACAGATGGAAAAGATTATGTTATATTGCCAGAAGCCAAAGATTATAAGAGAATTGGTGAGGGTGATAAAGGCTTAAATACTGGCGGAATGGGCGCCGTATCTCCGGTACCTTTTGCAAATGATGACTTTAAAAAGAAAGTCGAAGAAAGAATCATAAAACCCACTATTTTGGGTTTACAAAAAGACAACATTGAATATGTAGGTTTTATATTTTTTGGACTAATAAAAGTAAATGGAGAACCCCTAGTAATTGAGTACAATGTACGCTTAGGAGATCCAGAAACAGAAGTTGTAATTCCAAGAATAGATTCTGACTTTGTAGACTTAATTTTGAGTGCAGTAAACGGAACATTAAATAAATATTCCATAAAAATAAGTACACAGGCTGCATCTACAGTTATGTTAGTTGCTGGTGGATACCCAGGAGAATACAAAAAAGGAGATGAGATATCTGGATTAGAATTGGCAGAAAATGTTTTGCCTTTTCATGCAGGAACAACATCTAAAGGTGATAAAATTATCACAAACGGAGGAAGAGTAATTGCTATGACTGCATTGGGCAGTACTATTTTTGAAGCTTTAGAAAAATCAAATAAAGCAGCTGAAACAGTAAACTGGAAAGGTAGAAACTACCGCAGAGACATAGGCTTTGACCTTAAATAAATAAATGTAGAATCTAGTTAATATAGATATATGAGTTGTGGTTCGTGCGGATCAGGTGGCGGTTGCTCTACAGGTAGTGGCGGTTGTTCTACTGGATGCGGTAAGTTAGATGTTCATGATTGGTTGGGCGATATGAGCCGACCATTAAATGCTTTTGATGGTGTAGAAGTTCGTTTTAAGGGAGGAAGAAAAGAATTTTACAGAAATGTAAACAACCTAGAACTGTTTACAGGGGATGTAATTGTTGTAGAATGCTCACCAGGGCACCACATAGGAGAAGTAACTATGCAGGGCGAAATGGTAAGGCTTCAAATGAAGAAAAAAAATGTTGCTTATGGAGATGATTTATCTATTATCTACAGAAAAGCAAATGTAAAAGATATAGAGAAATTTGAGCAAGCAAGAAATAGAGAACTAACTACACTTTATAGATCTAGAGAGTTGGTCAGAGAACAAAAGTTGGAGATGAAATTGAGTGATGTTGAATTTCAGGCAGATAACTCCAAAGGAACTTTTTTTTACTCTGCAGAAGACCGTGTGGATTTTAGAGAACTTATAAAAATTTTGGCTACAGAATTTAAAATAAGGGTAGAAATGAAACAAATTAGCTTAAGACAAGAAGCTGGCCGACTTGGAGGAATTGGATCTTGTGGCCGTGAGCTTTGCTGTGCAAACTGGCTTACAGAATTTAAAAATGTAAATACATCTGCTGCTAGGTACCAAAATCTATCTCTAAATCCGTTAAAACTATCAGGACAATGCGGTAGGCTAAAATGTTGCCTCAATTACGAACTTGAAACCTATATTAGTGCTGTAAAAGAAATACCAGACATCAAAGCTCCAATTAGAACTAAAGAAGGTCTTTATTTTTTACAAAAAACAGACATTTTTAAAAAAATAATGTTTTTCTCATTTGAAAAAGACAACAACTGGATACCTGTAAACGTAGAAAGAGTAAACGAAGTATTAGAACTTACTAAAAAAGGGATAGAAGTATTTAGCCTTACACAAAATGAAGAGGACGAGTACGAAGATGTAGAAATGAACAGTGATTTATTGGCTTTAGACAAAAAATTAAAGAAAAAAAGCAATGATAAAATCACCACTTCTAAAAATAGAAATGAGGATAGAACTAACCAAAAAACAAATTTTAAATCTACTTCTCAAACCAAAATTATACAAAAAATAAATACACAACACCCTATAAAAAAAGAAGATAACAAACCTAGTTCACAACAAAATACAAAATTTGAAACTAGACAAAGTGCAATTCCTAAAAGAGAGAAATTAGAACCTAAAAAAGTAATTCAGACTAAAGAAGTTGTTGTAAAAAATATTGAATTACAAAAAAAACAAGTAGAGCCTCTGAAGGAAATAAAAAAAGAAACACCAAAAATTGAAACACAAAAAATAACAACTATAAATCCTTCAAAAGATCTAAAAAGCTTTATCCCAAAAAGACAAAATTTCAATACTACACAAAATCAAACAGAATCTGAGAAAATAATATCAGAACCTAAAATAGAACCTGTAAAAGAAAAATCAATAGAGCAACTTAAAAAAGATATCTCTAACACTACAGAAAATAGTGCTGATGCACCAAAAATAAGAAGAAGAGAAAATGTTCAGAACAACAATCAAAAATAATATATACATAGCCAAAGCCTTATTTACGGCTTTGGCTATATCTTTTTTACTTGTTTCTTGTGTAGATGACCGCATCTTGTTTGAAGAAACAAAAGTATTTGATGGCAAACCTTGGCAAAGAAAAGATGCTGTTTCTTTTGTTTTTGATGTGCAAGATTCCACTCAAAAGCACTTAATCTCTTGTTATCTTAAAAACTTAAATGACTACCAATTTTGCAATCTATACATTCAATACTCTATTTTAGATTCTACTAAAAAAAGCATAAAGAATGAGATAAAAGATTTAATGTTGTACAACCCAAAAACAGGAGAACCATTTGGCAAAGAAGAAATGTTTACAGACGCACAATTAGGTTTGTATACACTAGACAGCATTACATTTCCTAGCAAAGGAAAATATACAATTCTGCTTCAACACCATATGAGAGACCTAAGTTCTCTAGACCAAATTTTAAGCATAGGCACTCAAATTAAAGCTTTACCAAAATAGCTTTAATAATTTCTTGAAAAGAAAAAAATACAATCATTTTGCTAGAAATATATAGACTAAAAAACTCATATTCTAAAAAATAATCTTGAAATAATCTATAAAAATAGATGAGAAAAATTTTAATAATAGATGACTTATACCCAAGCATTTCTAATCAACTTTTAGCAATTGGATTTGAATGCGATTATTTGCCAGGCATTTCTAGAGCAGAACTTTTTTTTCTACCAGACCATTATTGCGGTATTTTGGTTAGAAGCAAAACATATATAGACAATGAAGTTTTAGAACATTTCAAAAATTTAAAATTTATAGGAAGAGCTGGTGCTGGTGTAGATTTAATAGATTTAGAAGAAGTAAAAAAAAGAAATATTCAACTCATAAATGCCCCAGAAGGCAATAGAGATGCTTTGGCAGAACATGCTCTAGCAATTCTTTTAGGAATAATGAATTTCACAACTCGCTCTCATATAGAAATCGAAAACCTGGTTTGGAAAAGAGAAGCAAACAGAGGGTATGAACTAGGGAAACTAACAGTTGGATTGGTAGGATATGGTTTTATGGGCCAAGCTTTTGCAAAACGTTTAAAAGCAATGGGGTGCACTATTTTAGCCTACGACAAATACAAAACTAATTTTAGCGATGATTATGTTACAGAATCTAGTATGGTGGATATTTTTGAAAACGCAGATGTGTTTACTATTCATGTTCCGCTAAACTTAGAAACAGAATACCTTATAAACGATGATTTCTTTAACTACTTCTCTAAACCAATTTGGTTTACAAACACCTCTAGAGGTAAAGTTTTAGATACAAGTGCATTGTATAGAGCTATTTTAAATGGCAAAGTATTAGGTGCGGCATTGGATGTATTAGAAAATGAAAAACCGAGCACTTGGACACTAGAATTTAAAGAAATGATGAGGAAATTGTATACCACAAATAAATTTACAATAACTCCTCATATTGGTGGTTGGACTTTTGAATCTCACAAAAAAATCAATGACGTTTTGATAGATAAAATAGCTCAATTAAAAATCCAATAATTTATTTTTCATCAAAACAAACTC
>JAYVIQ010000133.1:0-2111 GCA_043770215.1 Cytophagales bacterium
TGCTGCAAAACAAGCATTCCCTGCATTAACCCGTTTAAGTGAACAATTACAAAAATTTGGTGAAAGTACTTCCGAATTTGCTATTAGATTACAAAATGACGCCAGAATTGTTCCTTTAGCTTTATCAGCTGTTGGTTTAACAATGAATAAATTAGCAGAATCTGGTTCTGCTGCTACTGCTGAAATGATTACTAATCTTAATGCAGCACAAGTAGCAGCAGATAAAGCAAAAGAAGCTAATGTAAGTACTAAAGTTAGTACTTATACTCCTTCTGAATCTCAAGATATAGTAATAATATCTGAAGCTTTTAACCCTAAATTAATAGAAGCTCAAGCAAATGCTGAACTACGTTTAGCAGAGGCTAGAAACAATGTTGATAGTGCTAACAAAGGATTAACAACTAATAATTTAGAAGCTGTACAATCATTGTTAACTGCTAGTGGTGGCCTAGATGCTTTCTTATCTAAATCTGAATTCTATGCTCAAAATTTCTTAAGTGAAGCAGAAAAACTTGTACCTGTACAAGCGGCTGTAACTAAAGAAATGAAAAGATTAGGGTTTGAATCAGTTACTACTAAAGAACAATTTGTAAAGTTAATATCTTCTTTAGATCTTACTACTGAATTAGGGGTATCAACTTACAGTTCTTTAATGAATGTTGCTGAAGGATTTTCTGCTCTTATTAAAACTACTGAAGCTTTATTAACGGAAGAAGAATTAAGAAAAGCTAAACTTGCACAACAAGTAACAATTTTAACCCTACAAAATAAAGCTACAGAAGCTCTAACTCTTTCAAGGGCTGAAGAACTAAAACAGTTAGATTCTAGACTACAAACAGATGCTATATTTATTAATCAATTACAAGATGCTGCACAGTTAAAATTACAAGAAATAACTATAATGGAAGCAAGCGGTTCTACATATGAATTACTAATGGAACGTAGAAAGTTAGAGTATAATGCTCTAATTGATACATTAAAACCAGGGCAATTACGTATATACCAATTACAAAATGAAGCAAAAACAAGTTCATTAAACACAGCTTTAATGAATGCTGAAGGTCGTGCTTTAGATTCGCTATTAGAAAGCAGAGAAAAAGAGCTAAGAACTCTTTCTAAATCAGATGCAGCTATTCAACGTAAAATTAACAATGCTTTAGATGTGGCTAAAACTCGAGGCCTAATGATAGAATTATTAGGTGCACAAGATAAACCTCAACAAGCCTTAATTGCTAATAGAATATTAGAAGCAAAATCTCTTAGTGAAACTGACTTAGCTATTAAAAATCAAATTTGGGCTTTACAAGATGCTAAAACAGCTTCGGATGCTGCTAAACTTGCTACGGATGCAGCAACTGCCGCAACCGAAAAACAGACAGCCGCTAATAAAACCGCTACTGATGCAGCATATTCAATACTAGCTAACGCTATAGACGCTAAAAAAGCAGAAATAGAATTAAGTATAGATGCTCTTACTCCTGTTATTGATGTATTAAAAAATATTTTTGATACTTTAAAATCAGCAGTAGCTGAATTATATTCTACAGTAGATGCTACAGTGTCTATGACATTAAAATCTGCTAAAGAATTAATTAATACTTATTATAAATCAAATTCGGTTCCTACAGACGATAAGTCTGCTAAAGGCCTTACTGATGCTATAGGAATAGCTTTAAAAGCTACAGATAACAATAACTTTGCTACTTTAGAAGACGCTAATAGAGAGAAACTATTATTAGCTAATAGACTAAACTCTTTAAAAGGAGTAGTAGAAAATCAATTGTCCGGAGCTGAACAATCTTTAGTATACTTAAAACAACAAGTAAAAGATTTAGATAAAATACTTACTAATGCTAGAAAACAGTTAGATGCACTATACGGTATTGATCAAAGTGTACTATCAATAGCGAATGCTATTGACAATTTAGCTATTGTAATAAGTCAAGCTAAAACAGCCACTGCCGCCGTAACCAGTTCTAATGCTATTAATACAGCGGCAGCAGCATCAGTTAGTGCCGCTGCTTATGTCCCTATTGTATCTGGTAAAGCTGCAGTTTCTGGTGATGTAATATCTGGTATTAATGGTTGGGTTGGTACATACGCTCAACTAA
>JAYVIQ010000134.1:0-3194 GCA_043770215.1 Cytophagales bacterium
AGTGATTTTGGGCGAAACCCTATCGGGTCAGGCTCTACGCTCTCGCTTTTGTTGCTGAAAAAGCAACAAAGAGCTCCGCTTCGATCCTTTTCGCAAAAACAATAATAGGTACTGGTATCATTGCGGATATTCACAAAAAATTATAAACAACATAAAAAAACTCATTTATACCTGCATGAAAAAAAGCGATTTGCCCCAAAAAATATGCATAGTTTGCCTAAAACCGTATACTTGGAGAAAAAAATGGGAGAAAAATTGGGATGAGGTGAAATATTGTAGTGAACGATGCAGAAGAACAAAAAAATAGAGTTTACACCTTATTTTAAAGTATCCTTACCTCTATTCTTCTATTTTTCTTTCTCCCTTCTTCTGAATCATTAGAGGCTAATGGCTTAAGGTTTGCATACCCTTGGTACTTTAGCCTAGAAGCAGAAATGCCTTTTTCTATTAAATAATCATAGACAGATTTTGCTCTATTTGTAGATAGCGTTTTATTGTTTATTGCATTTCCTTTATTATCTGTATGTCCTTCTATCTCTATGTTTACCAAAGGATTGGAATTTAATAAATAAATCAATTTAGTTAACTCTGTTTTAGATTTTGCATTTAATAAATACTTGTCTGTATCATAAAATAAATTGGATAGCACCAATTGTTTTCCTTTTACAATTTTTTGCAAGTAGATATCCAAATCTATAGGATTGAACTTTTGTCTATTAGCAAAATCTAAATTCTGAGAATGAAATAAGTATCCTGTTTTCTCTATATGCAAAGCATACTCTTCTCCTTCTTTTAGCACCACCAAATACTCGCCACTAACTCTATCTGAGTTCATGAATTGATTTCTGGAATCTGTGCTAATAGATGTTAACTCTAAAGTAGCTTCTATAGGTTGCTTGGTATCAGCATCAAAAACGTGGCCTTTTATATATTTGACCATAAACTCCCCTTTAATTTTTTCAGGAAAATCAAAAGAGTAAATTAAACTTCTACTTTCTGCTGCTTTCTTTTCATATTTTTCAAAATATCCTACAGAATAATCTGGACTAACGTATAAAGAACCTTCATTGTCTGAAGTATTCAGTGGGTAACCTAAATTTTTAGGTTCAGAAAATAATGTATTTTTAATTTCACTTACAAAAACATCATATCCTCCATATCCTAAATGACCATCTGATGCAAAATACAAATGGTTGCCATCTGCATGTATAAAAGGAGTAGATTCATTGTATTTAGTATTTACTTCAGCACCTAAATTTTGAGCGTCTGTCCACTCTCCTTTTTCATTTAAAGTAGTTTTGTATAAATCATATCCAAAACCTGGATTTCTGTCAGAAGAAAAAAAGATGGTTCTGCCGTCTGCACTTATGCTTGCTTCTGAATCCTTGTGTGTAGAATTTACTTTATAACCTAAATTCTTTGGCGTTGTCCATTCATTACCTATTTTATTAGATGTGTACAAATCACACCCCCCTCTAGAATCTTCTCTATAACATGAGGTAAAAACTAAAATCCTCCCATCGCCAGAAATACTAGCCATACCTTCATTTCTAGGAGTATTTATGGCTTGACTAATGCTTTTAGATGCCTCCCATTTTCCGTTTACAAATTCACTAACCATTACATTTTCATCCATATTACCAAAAGAATTCCTTGCAGAAATCACCATAGTTTTTTTATCTGCTGTAAGGATAGGATGAGAGTTAAAAGCGTATCTATTGATTGTTTCTTCTGGAAGCTTTACAGGATTAAAATCTATTGGTGATTGTATTCCAACCAAAGCAAAACTCACTTTATCATACAAATAATTAGCATTAATAGTTACTCTTTTATTGGCGTCTGGGTATTTTTTTACACGATCTAAATATTTTTTAGCTATGGCATAATTCCCTTCATTCAAAAAAATCTCTGCCAAATCATAATAAATACCAACTCTAGAAGGACTATCCGCATCTATTTTGGCAACTTGACTATAAACTCTTTTTATATCTACCAAGTGCACGTTATGCATGTTCATTGTTTTATAAGCTGCACCAAGCTTCAATAAAGCATCTAAATAATTAGGGTCTTGAGATATTGCTAGTTCTAAAACTTCTATACCCTCTTCAAACTTCCTAGTATCTATCAAAGAACTACCTTGTTGGTATAGTTTTTTTGCTTTTTTATTGTCGGTTTGAGATACTCCTTTTTGGCAAGAAATAAAAGTGAAACTGAAGAGTAAAAAAACTAAACGAATTATTCTCATGGTATGAATGTTGTATATATCAGTGACTTAATTATTCAAATTACTCATTTAAAGATGATTAACTTAAATCTTTAAACTGTAGGATTAATATTATTTACTTTACTATTCCATACAAATATTGCTCAATACTTTCATTTTTTAACATCATTTGTATAAATATGAATAGAATTTCTAAACTTATTTTTATCAATTGGTTTAGTAGATCATTACAAAACGGTTTGGGTATTGCCTATGTAGGGAAAAAGCAGAAAGAACAACTAACCAAAAAGATATAAAATGACGGCGAAAGCTGAATAACAAGCTTTCGAAGTCATTTTGCCAACCCCATGTTGAACTAAACCTTCTGTAGCTAGTATTTCCGCCTATAATGTATTCCTTTATGTTGTAATATAAAAAAATTATTTACAATGACAAAAAAAGCAGATACAAAAATCTGCTTCTACACCCAACTTTTTAAACTACGACATCTCCATAATAACCCGCTACCAAAGCTTCCGTTCAACCTAGTTTTCATGGCTTGTGCTGCGCATACCACGAAAACTTAGCTGTTAGTGGTAGTTTTTTCTTTCATTGCCTTACAGTTGTTTGTTTTACTTTATCGTTTTCAAATTCAATTTCCATTACTTTAATCGGAGTTTGTGTAGAAGGAATAGGATAGAGTACTGAAATTATAAACATCAAAAAGCTGTTCGAATAGTTAAATTGTTTAATGTCTACGGTGTCAAATAACTCAATTCATAATGCATCATTCAATAGATAAACTAAGACATGCAACCTTATAAAAAATCAACCGCATTTTTACCATCCCATTTGCCCTCAAATTTGTAAGGCACAAACCGAGCAAACATTTCTTCTTTATACCAGTTGAGTTTTCGGGTAAGCATGACAACTTCACGATGCTTTGGATTTTTATATGCATAATCTAGCATGTCTTTTTGTGTTTTCCAGA
>JAYVIQ010000135.1:0-2955 GCA_043770215.1 Cytophagales bacterium
ACGCTCTCGCTTTTTTTGCTGAAAAAGCAAAAAAGAGCTCCGCTTCGATCCTTTTCGCAAAAAAAATAATAGGTACTGGTATCATTGCGGATATTCACATTATATTATTTTCATTCCAATACTATTTTTTCTATCCTATCATTAATCTTTATGAGATAAACGCCTTTTGGTTGTTCAGATATATTTATAATGTCCCCACTACCATTCATTAGCTCTTCGCCTAATACAGAGGTTACTTTCCAATTTACTTCTTGTGACAAATTAAAAACTCCATCAGTACTAGGGTTTGGATAAATAAAAACTCCATTCAATTCATCCGCTTTATCAAATTCAAGTGGCGTAGCTAGTTTATATTGAAAATCAATTGTTTTCAAATCGAATTGGGGTTTTATAGCTCCAACACGGTCAAACGTTATTATTATTGTTTGTAAACCTTTAGTAAGTTGAATATTTGGTATACTAATATTATCAGGCTCTTCAACAAACCCTATTGGTTTTGGCAATGCGGGGTCATTCAAAAGTGTTGTAACTCTCCCTAATTCTCGTGTTTCATCTGAAAGAATAATTGTACCACCAAAATTCTTGGGTCTCTGAATAAAAACGCCAAATTTAATATTATATTTACCTGTTTTTTGGACATCCAAAAGATAGGTGATTACATCATTTTCCCGGCAGTTGGGTATAATATTTGTGCCTTGAGTTGCAACATTTCCAGAAATTTCTTTGTATTCACCAGCCTCTATAATTGCTGGTATTTTGGGTGGAGAATTTAATACCCTTATTATTTGAGTCATTTCTCCTTTTCTTCCATTAACATCTGTGGCTACTTGTTTTAACACATGCCAGCCTGGGCTAATTGCATTTAAAATACCTCCGCTAAAATTGAATGGAGCCAATCTATCCTCTCCTACAAGAACCCCATCAAAGTACAATTTCATATTCGATATTGCTACTGAATGTGTCACAGTAAAGTTTGCAACCAAAGATGCTCCATTACTAAACATATCTCCATTCGAAAAAGAGGTGCTTTTTATTTTAGGTTGAAGAAAAGTAGTTGACTTTTGCTCAATCAACCATTTTACCAGTTCGGTAAACGTATTTGCACCCTCCGTTTCTGGAGTAAATCTGTTTGCCTGAGAATCTCCATAAGTAGTGGGCATAAAAATCAACAAATCTGAATTTAGATATCTTGCTTCTAATCTCTCTTTTATATAATAAAAAGCTGCTTTGTATCTAGGGACATAATAACTCATGTCAGAAGCAGCCGCACCAAGTATTCCAATAATTTTATTGTTATCTACACAATATTTTATAGCGGTAATTAGATTATCTAATTTGGCGGTATTTTCAATTTCATGAAATGCAAATTCATAATTCATGCCATCAAAAACCTTCAAATCCTCTATAGTAGCTGCTGAGAAATTCCGAACATCATTTACAATTAGCATAGGCAAAGCAGGATTTTGCTTAGCTTTTATAGCAATAAGGTCTATACCTCTTAGTGCAGGAGCTTCACTATAAATCATTGCCGCCAAATAACTCGCATTAGTAGGAATTACAAAAGGACCTCGTTTCATCAGATTTGTTTGACCATTATACACATTGGTTACAAAGACTTTTTTGTTTGTGAAAATATTCATAAACTGTTCTTTTGTAATTATAGAACTAGGATTCCCAAGACTAGACCACCCTGCAGGTTGTGCATGTACCCCATCTGCATTTGCTGCAACAAATGGGTACTTCGTTTTATCTACCAAAAATTGCATGTCCAATGGCCCTGCACCAGTAGTTTGTAATACTTTGTACCCAAAAACTTGGGTACAAAGCATTAAAAAAAATATCCCAGCGGTTTTAACAATTAACTTTACCATGATAATTAAGATTTATTCTACAACTACTCTTTCTATTTTGTCATTGATTTTAATAAGATAAATACCTTTTGGATATCCAGATATATTTATATTGTCCCCACTACCATTCATTAGCTCTTCGCCTAATACAGAGGTTACTTTCCAATTTGCAACTTTACTTAGTTCAAAAATGCCATCATTACTTGGATTGGGGAAAATTACTAAACTTTCTGATCCAGTTTGTACTTCTTCAATATTTGTAGCTATTGATGCATTCGCATTGACAGTAAATGTGAAAGGACTTTCATTTGGATCATTATTTGCAATAGATACTATAGCTGTTTTTGCTCCTGTAGATGTAGGTTTAAACTTTAATGTGAAAGTAGAACTGCCTAAAGGATTAGCAATAGTTGGATTAACTACTTGTGTGAGTCCAAATTGAGCTGGATTTGTGCCTGTCATTGTAATGGCACCAACATTTAAAGTAGCTGTACCCGTGTTTTGAATAGTGAAAGTTATAGGCGCGGAGGTATTTCCTACCGCAACATTTGAGACAAAGTTATACTTTCCTGAGGTATTTAGAATTGTATTAGCACCCTGTTTAATATTTATTTCTGGGGCTGTTGTCAAGACTGAATTTTCTACCAAAACATAGGCAACACCGTATTTAGGTAAGTTTATTTTCATTGAACTACCTACAATATTGGTGGCATATGCCTGTAGCGCATCATAATTAAGAGGACCAACAGAACGTGGTGCAGGACCATTTCCATTCACAATAACATTTCTAGAAAACTCAACATCAGTTCCTCCGGTAAGCATGTAATAGTGATATTTTGTACCCAAAGTAAAATTATTCATCTTCAAATCTACTGTTTGCGAATTGCCCCCTGTATTTATTAAAACCACTCCCGACTGACCAGATGAGAATGTTGAAGCGTAAGATTTTACATCTGGATTGCCTGTAACGGTAGATGCCACCATTTTATCTCCAAAGATTTTTTGGAAATAGTACATGTAATAAAAAGGTGCCCTAGGCGAGTATAAATCTACATCAGGTTCTCCATGAGCAAAAAGCCCATGGTTATCTAAAACTGCGGATCCA
>JAYVIQ010000136.1:0-2809 GCA_043770215.1 Cytophagales bacterium
AGTATTATATAAAGCAGAAGGCTATGTAGTCTTGGATACAGAAACTACATGTTTGTATCCAAGAGACGGATATGTTCTAGGAGTATCTATTAGTTACAAACTTGCTCATGGAAGATATATCACTACAGATTGTATGGATGAAGAGTGTTTAAGTTTATTACAGCAAATTGTAGATAAATACTGGATTATTTTTCATAATCTTAAATTTGATATTAAAATGATTGAATATCATTTAGGCATTAAATTTAATAGAAATAAAGTGCATGATACAATGTTAATGCACTATGTACTAGATGAAAATAGCCCACACGGACTTAAACCTTTAGCTTTAAAGTACACTAATTATGGGGACTATGACGCAGAACTAGACTCCTTTAAAAAAGAATATTGTGCTGCTAATAGTGTAAGTACGGATAACTTTACATATGATTTAATCCCTTTTGATATTATTAGTAAGTACGCTTCTATTGATACGGCAGTACCTTTAGAATTGTTTGCCAAATTTTGGCCTTTAGTTCAAGCTAATACTAAATTACTTTGGGTGTACAATAATTTATTAATTAAAGGTAGCTTATTTTTAATGGATGTAGAAGAAGTAGGTATTCCTATTGATAAAGAAAGAATGACTGCTGCTGAGGGTTACTTAGATTTGTGGATTGAAGAAGCAAAGACTAAAGTATATGGTTACCAAGAGGTAAAAGATTTTGAAAAAGATGAAGGCATTATCTTTAATCCGGCTTCTGTAACTCAATTACGTAAAGTATTATTTGACTACGTAAAATTAGACCCTACAGGAAAGAAAACAGCTACAGGAGCCATTTCTACTGATGCAGAAGTACTAGAAGAATTAAGTGAACTACATCCTTTGCCTAAAGATATTCTTAATGTCAGACAATTAGGAAAGATGAAAAATACTTATATTAGTAAAATTCTTCCGGAACTAGATAGAGACGGACATATTCGCACTAATTTTAATCTAATTTTCACTACCAGTGGTAGGCTATCTAGTAGCGGTAAGTTTAATGCACAACAAATTGTTAGAGACGACCCTATTATTAAAGGATGTATTAAAGCCCCAAAAGGTTATAAAATAGTCTCACAAGATTTGCAAACAGGTGAAATGTATTACGCAGCCGTTCTTAGTGGAGATAAGAAACTTCAAAAAGTATTTATTGATGGGGGTGATTTTCATTCTACAATTGCCAAAATGGTTTTTGATTTAGTATGTGAAGTAGAAGACGTTAAAGCTATTTTTGGTTCAATGAGACAATCAGCAAAAGCTATTTCATTTGGGATTTTATATGGTTCGGGGCCTCAAAAAGTATCTGATACAGTAAGTAAAGCTACAGGAGAACCTTATGGTATTGATAGAGCTAAAGAAGATATTAGAGCGTATTTTGAAAAATTTAATAGACTTAAATCGTGGTTAAAGTCCAGAAAAGAATTTATTGAAACTAATGGTTACACTTATTCTTTCTTCGGCAGAAAACGGAGATTACTAAATGTTTTTAGTGCAGATAAAGGTATTGCAGCAGGAGATGTTCGCAGTGGTATTAATGCCGAAATACAATCACTTTGTAGTGATATTAACTTATTAGGGGCTATAGATACTGCGGATGAGTTAAAAGCTAAAAAATTAGATGCGTGTATATTTGCATTAATTCATGATTCTATTGTAGCCCTAGTAAAAGATGAACATGTAGAACAGTATTGCGAAATTGTTAAACGCAATACTCAAAAAGATAGAGGTTGCTCTATTCCTAATTGTCCTATTGGTGTAGATCAAGAAATAGGACAAGATTATTCTTTTGGTAAATTTGAAAAACGATACATATTAAAAGATAATATATTGTCAAAAGTTATTAATGAATGAAATAACTGCAACTAGTTTAAATAAGCTATCTTTTCCAGTATTTAAATTAGGAAAAAATAAACCAATAAATATAGATGGAGTTTTAGGGTATGAAACTATATATAGTAAAAATGATATAGAAATATACGAATTTAAAGTAGTAGATGATACTACTATAAACGGAGATAATTTAGCTAAAAGAAGAATACAAAGTAAGAAAGAATTATTTAAATTAAATAAAGCTATATTCTTTTTAGGTGATCTAATAAAATTAGCTGGAAAAAATGTTTGGTTTATAGATAGTTTAGGAAAACTATTTGAATATAAAAAAAATACTGTAGCAAAATTAAAATATTATAAAGTAGAACAACTAATAGCAATACCTACTGGAGGAGCTATTGTAGCTGTAGTAGGTTTACCTACTAGATATAAAATTTTATATTATCCCACAGATAAAAGTTTAGTACAGTTTGCAGGTATCTTACATTTTAATATGTCTACAGTATTTTACGGTTTATACGATAAAAAATACGATGAATCTTGGAGAAAAGTTTGAACAAAGCAGTTATAAGTAATAAAATTTACATGGACACAAATCCAGAACTAATGAATACTTTGACTAAGGCTCTTACATATAAAATAAAAAGAAATATACCTGGTGCAACACATTTTAGTCAATTTGAAATAGTTAAAAACTATAAAGTAATTAATAAAACTATTATATCTTTTCCTACAGGTAGGCTAGATTTAATACCTGAAAATTACGAAATAACAGATAAAAGAATATTAGAACCTATGCCTTTTCCTAAGGCTAGTTATCCTTTAAGAGAAAGTCAACAGGAAGTATATGACAATGTTGAAGACTCTTGCTGTATTAATGCATTAGTAGGGTGGGGTAAAACTAGCACCGCACTACATATTGCTAAAAAACTAGGTCAAAAAACGCTAGTAATATGT
>JAYVIQ010000137.1:0-23590 GCA_043770215.1 Cytophagales bacterium
TTGAGGCTCTTGCCATATTTCCTTGCACTTATTACAATAAAAAGTTAGATATTTATCTAATATAAAACAAGTTATGGGTTTTTCAGTAGGCTCTAATTAAACTTTTGTTGTTTGTGTAATTTGTCAATAATTCTGTGAATGTTTCTTTTAGCACAATGTCATTTTAAAATTACGCCTATCTCTTAGATTTATGCGCTCAAACCATATTCTTTGGTCATTTAAGCAAGTAGAACAAGTAAGGGGAACAGAAAAATCAAATCTCCAAAAATTCTATATCTTTCATTTGTAGCAAAAAACTTTTGAAAGGCCATAATGAAAAACAGAGTGGCTCCCATAGTTCCAAGAATCATTTCATAATTTCCATATACAGGGAAAAATAAAAAAGCAAGAACCAGGCTCAATATGAATAAGGCAAACAAGAAAAAAATTAGTTCTAGCACCATACGCTCTCCTAGATTAAGTACGGCAGAACTTTGATGTTGTGCAATGTCTATGCTGCGGTCGAACCAAGAAAAAGCCAGTAAATTTGTTAGCGCAAGTATAAATATTTGTCCCATGAAAAAATACCCAAATGCGTCAAAACCATTGCCCAAACTTATAGGTCCTACTGAGATGCCAACACAATAGGTAAAAGCTATGCCTAATTCTTTTTGAATAAAAACAGAGACTTTAGAGCCTAATAAGTAAACTAAAACCAAATGTACAATAACTAATGCAGAGGCTATAAAACCAATTTTACGAGTTTCTAAAGGTAAAAGTAAGCTGAAAAACACACCTGACAGGAAAACTAAAATCCATATGCCAGTGATTTTATTGAAATATTTTTGATGAAAGCTATGTCTAAAAGAAGTTTTCCTATCTTTTAACTTACTTGCATCTATTAAATGGTCTATTGTATATATAAGCCAAACCGCTACAAATAAAGAAACGTAAACTTCTATAGGTACACGTACATTCATAAACTTTGCCACAAAAGCAGACATAATTGTAGCTCCAAATGCCACATCTATACTTAGTGCCTGAATGTATGTATATAAATTCTTCAAAGTTTTTGTTTTCTTTTGTTTTTTTAATATTAGCTTATCTTAAATATACTAATTTCTTAGGATATTTATCCATGTAAATAAAATTTTTTTTAATCCTTGACAGAATTAATTGGTACTAAAAAAATAAATTTGAACAATAATTAGTGCTAAAATATAAACCTAAAAATTAATTTTGCCTTCATCATATACTCACTTTGGTTAAAATCAAAAATCCTTGACAATACAAAAGATTTAAATTTTTGGCTCTTATTTAACTTTCTAACGATTAAGTTCAATACGAAAGAGTTTAATAAGAATTTTTGTATAAAATGACTCACTTTTAATTCTTTATGAATGGATTTATACAATGCTTTTTCATAATTTCTAGTAAATTCAGCACTAAAGTTTTGTTTTTTAAAACACTCCAAAAGCTGATTTGCAGCAAATCTGCCACTTCTTATTGCGTTTCCTACACCCTCGCCGCTTGTGGGGTCTGTTATAGAAGCAGCATCTCCAATAAGTACAAAATTATCGCCTGACAAACTTCTTTTTTTACCACCTAGTGCTATCCCTGCTCCTTTCATAGTTTCTAGAGCTGTTGCATTAGAAAATCTATTTTTAAACTCAGGATTGTTCTCAATGATTTCTTCCAGTGTTTTTCTAAGGTTTATTTTGTTTTTGGCTATTTTAGAGCTTAGTATACCTATTCCTACATTTGCCTCTCCGTTTGCCATTGGGAAAATCCAAAAATAACCTGGTAAAATATTTTTTATAAAATGCAATTCTATTTTACCTTCTTCAAAACCTGATACTCCTTTGTAATATTGTCTAATTGCCCCTGCGTGGTACTTTTTATCTATGGCAGTTTTTCCAATTAAAGCCTTTTTAACCAAAGAGTTTATTCCATCTGCGCCAACAATCATTATGGTGGTAAATGTGCCTAGATTGGTTTCTACGATAATTTTGTTTTCTTTTTTTTGTATTTTTCTAACTTCGCAATTTTCTAAAATCTCTGTTTTGTTTTTTTTCTTTAGCCAGCTAAATAGTAAGTTGTCAAATTCTTTTCTTCGAATGATATACCCATAATCAGTAGCTGTTGTTTTTTTTGATGTTAATGAAATAGTAGTTTTCTCATTGCTTGGTGCTGTTATAAGAACACTATTGCAAAAATATTTTTTTGTATGGCTTTCTACATAATTTCTTAATTCTGGGTCTATCCATAAAAGTTGTTTTAATATGTCTGGTGATAATGCGTCACCGCATATTTTATCCCTAGGGAAGCTTGCCTTGTCTATTATTCCTACTTTTAATCCGCTATTTACTAAAGATATGGCGCAAGAGGTTCCAGCAGGACCAGCACCAATAATTAAAATATCAAAAAATGTGTTTTTGTCCATAAGTATAATTAAACTATATCTTTTTATAAATTAGAACACTTTTTTCAAAGAATATAGTGTATGATAGGTTACTAGATTTATTAATGGTGCATTGTTAAACTTCTAGCTCATCGTTTACCTTGCTTGCTAGTGTGTTAAAATTGTAAAGTTTAGTATCTAATAAGTGAGAAGGGTACACATTTTGTAAAGCATTAAACATAACTGAGTCTCTGTCTGGGAAGTCTTTTTCCCATTCTTGCATCATTTTCTTTACTTTTTTTCTTTGCATATTTTCTTGAGAACCGCAAAGGTTGCAAGGAATGATTGGAAAAGCTTTTTCTTTGGAATATTTTATGATGTCTTCTTCATCGCAAAATGCCAATGGACGCAAGACAATTAGGTCTCCTGCATCGTTCCTAAATTTAGGTGGCATGGTCTCTATTTTTCCTGCGAAGAAAAAGTTCAAGAAAAAAGTTTCTAAAATATCATTTCTATGGTGACCAAGGGCAATTTTATTGCATCCTAAGTCCTTTGCAGCTGCATATAACGTGCCTCTTCTAAGTCTAGAGCATAGTGTACATAAAGTTTTGCCTTCTGGTGTTTTTTCCATGACTACACTATAGGTATCTTTTTCTATAATTTTATAGTTTACTCCTATTGCTTTTAGGTAATTTGGTAATATATGCTCTGGGTAGTCTGGTTGTTTTTGGTCTAAATTTACGGCTATGATCTCAAAATTTATAGGGGCTGCTTTTTGAATGTGTAAAAGCATATCTAACATGGTGTAACTGTCTTTGCCTCCAGATAAGCAAACCATTATTTTATCTCCATCTTCTATCATAGAAAACTTCTCCATTGCTTCACCAACCGCTTTTTGTAGTTTTCTAGTTGTTACTTTTATGTTGTCTGTTGCCATACCTTTTTATAAGCTTTTAGTGCTTAGTTAATAGCTTTTTGTTCTAATTTACTCGTACTTCTAAATATTTTTTTTAAACCCAAAGCTAATCGCTAACAGCTAAACTAATTACTCCAGCATTCCTTTTGTGCTAGGTATAAGCATATTGTCTTTATCTACTCTTTTTGCCATTTTTATGGCTTTTGCTAGTGTTTTAAATATGCCTTCTATTTTATGATGTTCGTTTTCGCCTTCTGCCTTTATATTTATATTTGATTTAGAAGTATCACTAAAAGATTTAAAAAAGTGATGAAACATTTCTGTAGGCATGTCACCTACTTTTTCTCTTTTAAATGTTGCATCCCAAACTAGCCAGTTCCTACCGCCAAAATCTATGGCTACTTGTGCCAAACAATCGTCCATAGGTAGGCAGTAGCCATATCTTTCTATGCCCATTTTGTTGCCGAGTGCTTTATAAAATGCTTCGCCAAGTGCTAAGCCAGTGTCTTCTATGGTGTGGTGCTCATCTATATATAAGTCGCCTTTTACTTTTATAGTTAGGTCTGTGTTAGAGTGTTTTCCTATTTGCTCTAGCATATGATCAAAAAAATGTAAGCCTGTATGTATGTCACATTTTCCTTCACCATCTAAGTTTAGGGCTATAAAAATGTCTGTTTCTTTGGTGCAGCGTGTAACTTTTGCGGTTCTATTTTTGCCACATAAAAATTTATAAATTTGGTTCCAATCCTTTGTGCTTAACTCCGCATCTTCTGTTTCATCGCCAATAAAAATAGCTTTACACCCAAGATTTTTTGCTAGTTGAATGTCTGTAAGCCTATCGCCTAGCACATAGCTATTTTCTAGATCATACTTTTCTTCATCTAAATACTTTGTAAGCATTCCTGTTCTAGGCTTACGAGTAGGGGCATTGTCTTTTTCAAAAGTTTTGTCTATACATTGTTCATCCCAGGTAATGCCTTCTCCTTCTAAAATAGAAAGCATTTTGTTGTGGGCAGGCCAAAAAGTATCTTCTGGAAAAGAATCTGTGCCCAACCCATCTTGGTTAGTGACCATGACAAATTTAAAGTTCAACTCTCTTTTTATTTTTTGTAAAGCAGTTATTGCACCAGGCAAAAACTCAAGCTTTTCTAAGCTATCTACTTGAAAATCAATAAGAGGTTCTTTAATAATTGTACCGTCTCTGTCTATAAATAATACTTTTTGTTTCATTTTCTTAGGCTAATACTATTATAATCTTTGTTTGTAATTGATTACAAAGGACTTGCATTATTATTGTTACAAGTAACAAAGATAGGTTTTTTCTTTAAAAATTAAAGAGGCTAAATTATTCTAAAGTTTTAAACCAATGCCCTTATGAAATATGAGGGCATTGGATAATAAAAAATCTTAAAGAGCAAGTTCCTTTACTATTTGCTCTATTTTGTCATCTAACTTTTTGTTTGTAGACTCAAACGCAGCTTTAGAAACTAAATTTTCTTTTACGCTAAAGTAAAATTTTATTTTAGGCTCAGTACCAGATGGTCTTGCAGATATTTTAGTGCCATCTTGGGTAAGTAGCTGCAATACATTTTCTTTTGGTAAGTCTATGTCAGATTTTTGACTAGTTTCTAGATTAGTAGATGTAGCACTTAGGTAATCTCTAATTTCTATTACTTTAGAGCCACCCAATTCTTTTGGTGGGTTTTCTCTTAAAGTCTTCATCATCGTTTGTATTTCTTCTGAGCCACTTTTGCCTTTTTTTGTTAGAGACACAAGTTTTTCTTTATAAAAACCATTTTTAAGGTAAATGTCTATCAACTTTTCATACAAACTAAATCCTTGGTCTTTGGCATAAGCAGCCATTTCTGCAATAAATGCACAAGAGGCTATGGCATCTTTGTCACGTACAAAATCACCTACCAAATAGCCGTAGCTTTCTTCTCCACCAGCAATAAAAGTCATTTTGCCTTCTAATTCACGGATTAGCCCAGCTATGTATTTAAAACCTGTAAGCGTATCTAGGCAGGCAGTTTCAAAGCTATTGGCTATTTCTTTTATCAGCTCAGAAGTTACAATTGTTTTTACTATAAACTCTTTGCCAGTAAGCTTCTTGTTTTCTGACCAAGCACTTAGCATATAATCTATAAGCAGTGCACCTGTTTGGTTTCCGTTTAATAATATAAATTCATTGTTTAAATCTCTAACAGCTATGCCTACACGGTCTGCGTCTGGGTCTGTAGCCATAATGAGCTCAGCACCCACTTCTTTTCCTTTTTTAAGGGCTAAACTAAGTGCCTCTGCCTCCTCTGGGTTTGGATATACTACCGTAGGGAAATTGCCATTTGGCTCTGCTTGTTCTTCTACAATATTTACATTTGTAAAGCCAAATTTCTCTAAAACACGTGGTACTAAAGTTATGCCAGTACCATGTATAGAAGAGAATACAATAGTTAGGTCATGTTGTTTTTCTATAATTTTTGGTGATACACTCAGGCTTTTTATGGCGTTTAAATACAGCTCATCTATTTCTTCGCCTATTTTTTGAATTAGACTAGGTTTTCCGTTAAATTTTATATCATCTATAGAAGTAATTGCATTTACCTGGTTTATGGTGTTGGTGTCATGCGGAGCTATCATCTGAGCGCCATCGTACCAATAGGCTTTGTATCCGTTGTATTCTTTTGGGTTGTGCGATGCAGTAAGTACTATGCCGCTTTTGCAACCAAAGTGTCTAATGGCAAAAGAAAGCTCTGGTGTAGGTCTTAGGGCTTCAAAAAAGTACACTTTTACATCATTTGCACTAAATACATCAGCCACAATTTGGGCAAACTCTGGGCTATTGTTTCTGCTGTCATAGGCTACAGCTATGCTTATGGCTTGGTTTGGGTACGTTTTTAATAAATAATTTGCCAATCCTTGTGTGGCAGCACCAATGGTGTATTTGTTCATTCTGTTGCTACCCACGCCCATAAGCCCACGCAAGCCGCCGGTGCCAAACTCTAGGTCTTTATAAAAACAATCAGTTAGCTCATCTTCTTTGCCTTGGTCTATTAGATTTTTTATACTTGTTTTGGTGCTCGCATCGTAATTGCCTTCAAGCCATTTATTTATTTTTACTTGTATTGTTGCGTCCATTAAAATTTATGGTTAAATATTTTTTAGTCATTCAATTTCAATAAAAGAACTGTAAAAAAAAAGTTTATTGCCTTAATATAAAGTTTTAAGTAGTAGCTACTGGGTTTTATCCATTGGTTTTTAGATTTTTTCTGGGATAAAGCCAAATTCTAAAAGCTAGGCGCCATGGATCAAAAAATTGTTTTTTTAAACGATTTTTTTTTAGGTTTAATCTAAATTTCAATTAAAAAACCTTTGTATTTTCTAAAATACTTGGGTTACCTTTACGTGTTTTTGTGAATTAATATATATATTTAAGGCTCTATTATTTCTATGATTATGATAAAAAATACAATTATGCGCAGCGTTATATTCTTACTTTCTTTTGTTTTTTTGGCAGAAATAGGATATTCTCAGGTAGATTTAGCTATCTCTGGGGGTAGTAGGGTAGGTAGCATCGTTTGTAATGACAATAAGGTGTTTGTTTGGGGAGATATAAACGGAACTATAACTCCTACGCCTTTTCAAGTATTATTTCCTGGCACTGCTAAAATAAGACAAGTAAATTCTAGTTCTGGGTCTCATTTTGTAGCCTTAGGTTGCCTTGGTGAAGTTTGGGCTTGGGGTAATAATAACAAAGGTCAGGTAGGAAACGGAGGGGCATCTACATGGGTTATCAATCCTATTCAAGTAAACGCAGGTGCTTCCATACCTACTGCAAACAAAACAGTAGGCAAGCTTGTGAATGTAAAAGCTGTTTATGCCGCTAATGCAAATAGTTTTGCCATTTTAAATGATGGTAAATTAGCCGCTTGGGGTGGCAATACCCCTGATCCAGGTTGTGGAAGTGCTGTAAGTGATGATTGTAATGCTAAAAATAATTCTGGTCAGTTAGGAAATGGCACAAAAACTCAAAATGTATATACAGCAGAGTTGGTTTTAACCGCTGCAAACACGCCTCTGGAAGGTGTAACACAGGTCTTTGGTGGTGATAATGTTACGTATGCCCTAGTAGATCCAGACGGAGACGGCATAGGTACAGTGTACTCATGGGGCTATGGTATAGGCGGTAATTTAGGTAGAAATACTGCTGGTACGGCTAATCCCAATTCTACCGATGTTAGCATTGTTGAGGGGTTGTATGCAAAACCTGTGTTATATGCAAATGGCAACCCAATGAATAATATTGTGGAGATTGGTGCTGGTGATGTTTTTGGTATAGCAAGAGATGTAAATAATTATGTATGGACATGGGGGAAAGGAAGTTATGGAAATTCTACCGGTCAATTATTTAATACAAATCATTCTGACCCTAGAAGAGTTGTAAAAGGCACAACTACTGGTGCTAGCAATGATGGTACCTTTCTTTTGGCTAAGCAAATTGGTGCGGGGCAAGCTGTTGGTTTTGCAGTATCTATAGACAATAAACCCGTTTCTTGGGGTGGCACTGGTACTTGTTCAGATGGTGGGCTTTCTGGTCAAGGTGATGCTGGTGGTGCTAAAACTCCTGGGTATGTTCGTTTTGGTACGTTAGCAAATGACGTACACACAAATGTTTCTTTTATAAACAAAAGTGATTTGGGTGGGTTTTACGGGCTTACAGATGGCAAAATATATGCGTTTGGTTGCAATACTGCTGGTCAGCTGGGTTTAGGTAATACAACTAATAAATTATTTGCTGAACAAATTAATATTCCAACCTGTGGTTTTAAAGATCCACAACCCTCTGTGAATTTTACAGAGGTAGATAAATTGGTTTGTGCATCAGAGACCAATAGTTTAAAAAGTGGTTTTGTGCCTCCAGTAGGCAAAGAAGATAAATATGAGGTTACTTGGTTTAAAAACAACGTTCAAGTTCAAAAAGGATTTGCAGATCTTCCAGCAAATTTGAGTTTTGATGCAGTAGGTGCGGGTGTATACAGAGTTGAGGTATCACACATACAAGATAATGCATGCGCTAAGTTTGTAACTGCTAAAGCACAAGTAACTTTTACACTTGCTGTAAACAACCATACAGACCCAGGCACTTTAAAGTATTGTAATGAAACTAATTTAGACTTAAAAGTAGCTACCACTCAGCCAACCGAAGTGTATAAATGGTTTACAACTGCTGCTTTAGGTACAGGTACAGAACTTGGTACTTCAACAGGAACAGGTACAGTTTCTATACCCGCAGCTTCTATATCGCCAACTACTGCTGGTGCAAATAAGACGGTTTATGTAGAGAGGGTTGGTTTTAATGCTGGTGTTTTATTGCCTAAAGCTGGTTTGTGCGATGCTTTAACAAGCAAGAATTTTTTAGGTAACGGATCAAGTACAAATGTAACAGAGTATCAATTGGCTTTTCAACTAAGAACTCAGTCTTTAATTACATCTGTAGATTTGGAATTTATAATAGATAAATATGGTGGAGCTACTGGTTTGATTAACTACACTATTCCTATATTAATATATGGAAGTAAGGTTTTAAATGGTAAAACAGTGGCTGACAATACAACTATTTTATCAACGTATAATTATATTGTTAATCAAAATTTTCCGTTGCCTTCACAGGAATCAAGAGATTTACCAGTAACGGCTATTTTTAATAAAGTTCTGAATCCAGGTGTTTATTTTGTATCCTTAGGAACATTTACTAAGAACGCTACTGTAAATCATGATATTATAATCAAGGGAACAAATTGTAATCCACCGCTATCTACAGTAGGTTCTGCCAGTTACATTGGGGGTGGACAATCTTTTGTAGACTTCACTCCAAATAGAAATACTAATTTTTTTAATTTGAGATTTGCTGAATCATCAAAAGTATGTTCACGTGTGCCGGTAGTTATTAAATATGAATGCCCATGCAATAAACCTACTAGCGTTACTGTAAATGGTGGTGTAAGCCCAGTAAATAAATGTGTGGGTGATGCTGCTTTTACTGTAGCTGGTGCTGTTGTTCATGGCACGAACCCTGTAACTACCGCTATGTCTTTTGTGTGGTACAAACAAAATACGGCACCAGGTGCATATTTAAGTTTGGCAACACCTACAACTACTACAGTTCCTTCAAGAAATTTTACTGCTCCAGTGGTTGGAGATGCAGGCACTTGGATATTAAGAGTAGAAGATGGAACAGCAGGTAATCCCGCATGTTATACAGAAGGATCTGTAGTTGTGAATGTTAATCCTTTACCTACAATAGGAGGTTCCCCAATAGCCTGCATTGGTTTAACTACACAATTAACTGGTAGCGGCACAAAAGCAACTACAAATCCATGGGTGAGTAGTGATATAACTAAAGCAACTGTAAATGCCAATGGTTTAGTGACAGGAGTAGCAGCAGGTACAACCGTGATTACCTATAAAAATAGCAACAACTGTGAGGTAAAAACTACTGTGACTGTAAATCCAATTCCTGTAATGGCAGCAATACCACCAGTTTCTTACTGTGAAGGCGTTGCAACTACGGCTTTAGCATTAGCAACCAATCCTGCAAATGCAGCAGCTACCTTTACTTGGACAAACACTTTTTCTCCTCTAAATTCAGCTACAGGTATGACTACAGCAACTTCAGGAGCAAGTATTCCTACAGAAACATTTGTAATTCCGTCTGAACAAGTAGTTACAGCTACGCACAAAATAACCCCTACTTTAAATGGTTGCCCAGGAGCTCCAGTAGATTATGTAATTACAGTAAACAAAAACCCTATAGCAACTTTTAGAGCTATTGCACCATCTTGTGATAATGCACAAAAATTTAGAAATAAAGTAAGATTTGATGGCCAAAATGGAACAAAACCTTACACATTTGATTATTCTTTTACACCATTATCTGGTGCAACGCAAACTAGCTTACTTACTACCACTGGCACTGGAGCTGGCGTAACTTTACCTTTAGCAGCAGAAGGTGAGTACACACTAACAAAGATAACAGATAGTAAAGGTTGTTTTTCTGAGCCAATAGGTCTAAAACAGACAGTAAGTGTTATTCCACGTTTGGTAGGTGTTTTAGATAATGCAGCTTGTGATTTTAATACCAAAAACGCAACGGTTAAAGGTACAATTTCTGCAGGGAAACCAAACTACTCATTGTTTAGTCAATTACCACTTACTCCAACAGCTTCCTTAAATGCAACTACAGGTGCTTTTACAGCTACGTTTCCTGCTACTGCTTCTACACCCTACAAGTATGAGTTCAAAGATGCTTCTAATTGTGCAGTAAATGTTTTCACTGGTACAGGTACTGTTAATTGTAATTGTCCAGTAGAGGGCGTACTTACTGGTACTACCTCTATATGCCCAAGAGGTAAAGCTAATTTATCTGTAGCAGTTTCTGGGTCTAATGTAGCTGCTACAACGCCAATTACGTATACGGTAATTTTAAATGATGGAACAAATGATATAACATCTTCAGTAACTTTGCCAGCAGGAACTAAGACGGGTACTATTACAATCTCTGTAGAACCCACTTCTACGGTAACGTACACTATAAAAGAAGTGAAAGACCAAACTTGCAGTGGTTCTGGAAGTGGAAGTGCTACAGTTACTGTCAATGCACCAACCGCTTGGACTACAAACTTGGTTACGGAAACTAAAAATCTATGTCCAGATGAAGACATTAGTTTAACTGGTGAGGCAACAGGTACAAATGTCACTTACCAGTGGTATAAAGGTGGTACTGCAGTATCAAATCAGTTGGCTGGTCAAACGACAGGTACGTTTAGCAAAACTACTAATTTAGCAGCAGCAGATGCAGGTGCCTATACTTTATTAGCTACAGGTACTTGTGGATCTGTCAGATCTAATGCTACTACCATTGCCATAAATACTGAAGTGGCTATTACTAGTAATTTGTCTACAACAGCATTAGATTATTGCCCAAGCAATAGCATAGATCTTATAGTAGCGGCAGTAGGAACTCCAAAATCGCCAGCGACAGCACTTACCTATACTTGGAGAAAAGTAGCCGCAGGTGCTCAAATAGGTACAAATACGAATAGATACACAAAAGCTACCCCATTGAGTTCTCTGGTAGATGCAGGAGACTATGAAGTGACTATAGAAGGACAATGTAATACCGTAAAAAGTGCCGTAACTCCAATAACAATTGGTGTAAATACAACTATCACCCCATTGGCAGCTGCTACATTGTGCCCTACAGAGGATATATCATTATCCACTACAGCTTCTGGTACAGGCCCATTTACATATGAATGGTCGGGTGGAGCAAGTGCCGGTACAACTGCAGCGACCTACACAAAAACTACAGACCTTGCTACTACAGACGGAGCATCCTATGAAGTAACAGTAAAAGGTACGTGCGGTTTAGCGAGAAGCAATGCTACAATAACAGTAAGAACGGCTACAAGCATAAGCGCACAGCCCCTTGGCAATGGAATTTGTGTAGGAAGTAACCATACTTTTTCTGTAACAGCAGCCGGAGACGCTCTTACTTATAAATGGTATAAAGACAATGTAGAAATACCAGGAGCAACTGGCGCTAGTTATGCGGTGACAAATGCAGTTGCTTCAAACGAAGGGATATACAAAGTAGATGTAATAGGTACTTGTGGTACAGTAACATCTGACCCTGCAGAATTGAAGATAACTTTGTCTGAGTCACCATTTGTAACTTTGGTTGCAGATAAGGCTACAGTATGTACTGGTACATCTGTACTATTCACAGCTTTTGCCTCAGGCACAAGAAATGCAACAACGTATGAGTTCTTTGACGGTACTACTTCTGTACAAGGTCCTAGCGCGCAAGTGACATACAGCCAAGCAATAAATACCAACACTACAATAGGGGTGAGAATGACTTCCAACTCAACGTGTTTAGCACCTGGAGCAACAGATCCGTCAACAAATACGGCTGCAGTAACTACCGTTACGCCTGCAACGGTTGATATAACAAGTCCTGCTGCAAATCCATTGCTAACAGAAAATGCTAGTGAAGTAGTTACAGCAACTATTCCGGCAACTGTGGGTGCTGTATCTTATGTAGCAACATGGTCATTAGCGGCATTGCCTGTAAATACATCTAGCTTAGGAGCAACAACAAGCCCTACAGCCACTACATCATCTGTACCTGTAAATAGTCTAGCAATAGATAAGCCTGTAAATGTAATAGTGTCTGTTAGAGACAATGGCAATGTTTGCCCAGCAGCAACAGACAACACTACTTTAGAGCGTAAGGGTAAAACAATACCAGAAGCTCCAGGCAACAAAGTTTGCGAAACAGCCTTACCTATCACTCTAACAGGAAATACTGTAATACCAGGTATAGAAACACCATCTATAACTATTGAGGGTGTAACCACTTCAAATAGCATTTCTGGTAATGTGCTTGCAAGGTCTACTGACCTAACAGTAAATTCTGTTACTTTACCGGTAACATACACTATTGTAAATATAGTTTCTGGTACATCTACGGATGACTCTACCGTGATTGTATATGGCAAGCCAACTGTTGCAAATGCAGGAGCTAATAAAACTACGTGTAGAGAAACAGTTACGTTAGGCGCCAATACACCAATTATTGGACAAGGATTATGGACGTGTACCTCAGGTGCTTTATCTGATCCAACAAGCCCTAATTCCAATTTAAGCGAGTTGGTTGTAGGTTCACCAGTTACTTGTACTTGGACAATAAGCAATGAATTGTGTACCCCATCTACAGCTTCGGTAACTATAAATAGAGTAGATAATGTAACTATACCCAAAATATATTTAGACAATGTAAGTGTTACTGGACAAACTAAAAGTCTATGTATTACAGGTGTAAATTCCTTAAGGGGCGAGTCACCAGATCTAACCAAAGGAGAGTCTGTAAAATGGAATATAGTTTCTGGAACATCTGTAACAGGAGTTACAGGTACAAATGCTAATCATGGATCAATTGCAAAAATTGCTGATGAAACTACTACAAGGATCACCTATACGATATCTAGCACTGTAGATGGTTGTGATTCAGAAGAGAGGTTTGTAGACCTTAGAGTATTTGCAGAGCCAACAGCAGGTCTTTCTATTGTAGATAATGATGTTTGTGCAGGTACTAGGGTAGACATACGTACCACAGAAACAAATGGAACGGGTTCTTGGACAAGTGTAAGCAAACCAGTGGCTAGTAGTTTGCCAAACGAATGGCTTTTTGCTTCTGCTAATGTATCATCAAACATAAATATAGAGTACACAGTAGATAATGATGGCTGTCCTGCAAAAGTAGCCTCTGGATCAATAACGGTAAGGCCTAATCTTACACCAAGTGTAGTATTAAATGACCTTACAACACAATGCCAGAACGTAAATGTAGCGTATACTGCAACACCAACAAATGGCGGATTAAACCCGCAATACAAGTACAGCATTACAGGTACTGCAGATTCTCCAATCATACCAGGGGCTACGTATAATTTCTTGAATTTGCAAAAAGGTACTTACAAAGTAAAGGTAGTGATGACTGCAAGTGTTGATTTAGTATGCCCAACAAGTTCTACAGCAGAAGATGAAACAACCTTAATTGTGGTGCCTAACCCTAAGCCAATTATTACCACCACAGATTACTCACAAGTTTGCGTAGGTCCTGTTGTACTAGAAGGTTTAGATACCTCTAGCGTAAAAGCAAATACGAAGTACTTTTGGTTTTTTAAGAATGAATTATTAGGGGAAGCGTTTCCAAATCCATTGAATGGAGATACAATAGAATCTTCGTTAGTTAGTGGAGCTGGTAAGTACACGCTTGTAGCAGATAATGGAGTGTGTCCTAGAAAGATTGCGGATTCTATATTCTTAGATGTAAGACAAATACCTAAAGTGAGTGCATCTATAAACAACGCTTCAGAAGCAAAAGTCTTTGAAGAAGAGAGCGTGTCCTTACTAGGTATACACAGCGGCAAGTCTGCAGTTTGGAAATCATCGCCAAGTGTGTCAGGTCTTTTTGCAGACCCTTTAAATGCTCTTACTACCATAAATACAACAAATCCAGGCTTTTATGAGATTAGTTATGTGTCTACTGACGGCCCTTGCGAAGCTGTAGCCAAAGTAAAATTGTCTATTAGAACGCCTATACAAGCACCAAATGTATTTACTGTAAATGGAGACGGAATTAATGAATTCTTTGTAATCAGAGGTCTAGAAACATTCCCAGATGCTAGTGTCTCTATCTTTAACCGTTGGGGAAATATAGTTTACCAAGTAGATAATAATTACACTTCAGACCCTTGGGATGGAGGAGATCTGCCAGAAGGGGTTTACTATTACATTATAGATACTGGTGAATTAGGAAAAGGCAAAGAACACTCTGGTGTGATACACTTACTTAGATAGTTGTAATTTAGATAATAAGTCTAGTTATATAAAAAAGCAAGGGCTATGGTTAGTCCTTGCTTTTTTTGTGGTTATGTTTTATTTAAAAAGATGCCTCATGTCTTTAGAATCATATTTTATATAATGGTGTTAATGGTGTTTTGGTAGATTTGTTTTCTTCACTTGCAGAGCCTATGCCTTTGGTTGTAAATGGCAAGAAGGTACCTTTTGGGACCAATCTAATGCTTGGTTTGGTTTTGATGGTTAGAACGCTGTTTTTCTAATTTAGGTTGGCTATTTAGAGCTTACTGAAAAACGTGTGCTATTCTGTAATTCAATATTTTACTTTGCTATTTTCAATTTTTGATACAAAGATTTTAAAGGGAATGAGCTAAAAACCTTTGCATCGACCTTATAAAAAATGCTTTAGGAAATTTGATTGATTTAGCGGTAAAAACAAAACACTGTCTGAGCCCATCATACTATGGGCAAAGTATATACAGAATTTTAAGGCGAGTTTAAAAACTCTCGTTTTTGTTCCTTTTGCTCATGTTTCAGCGAAATCAAGCAATTTGTAGCAATTTTTTTATACTGTCTTGACTTTTTGCTTACTTTTTTGTCAAGAAATAAGTGACAAATAATTGACTGTCAATAAGCTAAGAAAAGTACTTTACTTTTTCAGTAGGTCCTAAGTAATACATCTAAATAACTATTGATCTTTAAATGCTTTTAGGGAGGTAATAAAATGCTATTTAAATTAAAATAAGTATCTTAATAGTATTTTATTGGTGTTTGTTAAGTGTTAAAATTAGTTTATAAATACCATCAATTTGTGTTGGAATCTACTTAGATATTGTGTAATATGTAACTCTTTTTTACTTATTATAGTTATATTTAATGTGCTTTGAATTCAAAACTATAGAATTATGTTAAATAGTTTAGCTATATGAAAAATTACTTTTTAATACCCTCTATGTTGATCTTAAATGCCCTTATTTCAAAAGGTCAATTTAATACTTATAATCAAGCTAGTCTTTTAGCAAATGGCGCATATCAGTTAACGCCAGCGTTAAATGGTCAAAAAGGTTCTGTTTGGTATGGGATAGGGCAAGACTTAACTAGAAGTTTTGAAGTAAGTGGGCAATTGTATTTTGGAAATAAAGAAGCGGGAGCGGATGGTATTACCTTTGTAATGCAAAATAATTGTGTTGGTGGAGGCACGAGTGGAGGAGGTATAGGATATGGAGGCCTTCAGGGTAAAAACCTAGGGATTGAATTTGATACCTATCAAAATAGTACTAGTAGCACAGGCAATCTAAACAACGGAGATCCATCTTTTGATCATATTGGCATCCAGAAAAATGGTACTGTAAATCACAATCACTTAACAAATAGTTTGGTTGCTCCTGTGCAAATGCACAATACTAAACAAAATGTAGAGGATGGGATTTGGTATGATTATAGAATTGTATGGGATGCAGTTTCGAATAAAATAGAGGTTTATTTTGATGGGGTTCTTAGAGTAAGCTACTCTATAAATTTACATTTAGATGTTTTTGGTGGTGATAAAGTAGTTTATTGGGGATTTACTTCATCTACCGGTGGCAGTTACGCTGATAACTCTGTAAAGATAAATTCTATGAAACATTTTGGGATACCAGATAAATACATGTGTTTTGGAGATACAGTTAGAGATATTTCTTTGCCAATTTTAAGTCAAAAAGAAAAAATATCAGAAGGCAAACCTGTATTTGCAAGTTCTGAGGAGGGGTTATTTATAAGTGAAAATGTAACTGATGCTGATGTAACTAGTAGGTGGTCAAGTACATTTAGTGACAAACAAGATGTGTATGTAGATTTAGAAGATGCGTACTCTATAGATAGCGTAAACATTACATGGGAAACAGCGGCAGGTAAAAAATACGAAATACAAACCTCATTAGATGGTATTTCATGGACTAAGGTAGCCTCAATAGACAATGGTGTAAAAGATGAAAAAAGGGCTATCAAATTTCCAAGTATAACTGCTAGATATGTAAAAATGCAAGGTATAGAAAGAACAACCCTTTATGGTTATTCTATTTACGATTTTCAAATCTTTGGGGTGGGCAAATACTCTTGGGCTACAACTACTTATATATCAGATATTTCTATTTCTACTCCTAAATTATACCCCCCTATAACCTCTATCTACGAAGTAAAAGTACCGGATAGATGTAATGGTCCAACAATAGTGCCATTTACTGTTTTTGTAGACACCATTAGCCTAAGTCTTGCCTCTAAATCAACTGTTTGCGAAAATGACACTATTATTATTATACCTACTGTAAAAGGTGCTTTTGGCCTAAGTGCTATTGATTGGACTCCAAACACCAGTATTAGCCCAACAAGTACCTATAAGTTATTTCCTGCAATAGCAAATACGTATAAAGCAATGGTTATAGATTCTCTAGGTTGTAAAGATAGTGCTGATGTAACTATTGTATTGGACAAATTACCAAGCAAAGCTATTGTAGCCAATAAAGATTCAATATGCCAAAATACACATGTCATAAGTGCAACTAGGCCATTGATAGGAACAGGGCAATGGAGAAATGTTTCTGCTGCCGCTAGTAGTATAGCAACGCCTTTGTCTGAAACCTCAAACGTAAGTGGCTTAAACGAAGGGGGGACAAAAATTGAATGGTCTGTAAGTAATGGTGTTTGTCTACCATCAAAAGATACAATTGAGATTATAAGAGTGCCTGATCTTTCGAAATCTGAAGCTGGTTTAGCTCAAAATATATGTGCTGATACAGCCACTTTAAATGCTCTTGTTCCAGTTGTAGGCTCGGGCACTTGGACCTCTAAAAACATTTTACCAACTCGTGCTTTAAACCCTAGTAATTCCAAATCTAAAGTGGAAAATTTAGTATCTGGGCAAAATTATTTTTATTGGACAGTATCTGATGTGGTCAATAAAGTATGTCCTCCAAATACAGATTCTGTGCTCATTACTAGGCAAGTTGTCTTAAATGCAGATATACCAAGTTTGTCATTGAGTAAGGACAGTATTTGTACAGGAGAGAATGTAACAGTTACACAGTCAGTAAAAAAAACAAATATACGTTGGTACTCTTCTTTTGATAATTTGGTTTGGTCGCCTATTCTTACGGCTTCTGATTATTTTATAAATCGTACTCCAAACCAAACTACCTTTTATACCACTTTGGTAGACATAGACAATTGTTTAAATTTGGTAAAAGATACTATTAAAGTAAATGTGTCCAATATGCCATTGGCGGGTAATTTAGTGGGTTCGGCTAGTGAAATATGCGAAAAAGATAGCGTTTTCTTTACCCTGTCTGGACACTCTGGCAGTATAAATTGGCAAGATTCTACCGGCCTAGCTGCCTGGAATACTAAGTCCGCTGAGTCAAACAAAATTTCTATACGTACTAAATTAGATGCCTTTACTGCCTATAGAGTAATTGTAAGTGATACAGATAAAATTTGTCCTAACGATACTTCTAACATAGCAAGAGTAATTACAGAAGATTCTGTAAAGGCTACCCTAGTTTCTGCAACAACACCAGTTTGTGAGGGGATAGAATGGGCAGTAACTATGGCTACAAATTCTAACAATTATGTATGGCAAAAAAATACTAACGGTATTATTTGGAGTCCTTTGACCGAAACCTCACTTACATTAAAAGAAATAGGCACAGATACCGTAAAAGTAAGATTAGTTGCTCTAGGCGTAAAATGTCCAAATTACACCCTAAGCCAAACTATAAATGTGGCACCTAAAGTGATTGTGCCAGAAATAGAAGCGCCTAATGTAATTTGCGTAAGCACTCAGGCGAAAATAAATTTAAAAAATGGTGCCTACAACACTATAATTTGGCAGGATTCAAGCGATGCATTAGGATGGAAAAATATAAATTTAGAAACAAAAGATACGCTTATGAAAGTGCTTGCTGTTGAAACAAGATTCAGGGCATTGGTTTCTAGAAATTCTGTATGTCCTTCTGAATATACAAAAGATACAACTGTTTCAATAACAAATCTGCCAATAAACCCCGTTATTCTTTTAAACAAAAACCAATTTTGTGACGGAGAAGAGGCTCAACTTAGTATTGTAAAAAATGGAACTCTACCTCAAGTATGGCAGAAATCCATCAATTCAGGACCTTGGTTAGATATAACTAGCTCTAATACTGGAGGGTATGAAGAGAACATCCAATACGTGCAAAATTTAAATGAAGTAAGCTATAGGGCTATTAATAAAGCCTCTTGTGGCGGAGATGGGATATCCACACCACAAGATTTAACAGTGTATCCTGTGCCTATGGGTAGCATTGGCAGTCTTACTTTGTGCGAAGAAGAGGAGAAGACAATCAACTTCACTACAAGCAACAACGCCTCCGTAGTTACTTGGCAATCTTCCGAAGATAGTCTTGTATGGAGTATTGTTTCATCTAATCCGCAACAACTAAATCATAAAATAACAAAAAATACTTTTTTCAAAGCGGTATATGGAAACGGTACAACATACAATTGTCAAAAGATTTCTAATGTTATTTCGCTAAGTAAATGCAAAAAAATAGTGCCTTTAAAAGCACCAAATACTATAACTGTAAATGGAGACGGAATAAATGAAACCTTTAGAATACAAGGGATAGAAACATACAATGCTACAGTGTATATATACAACCGTTGGGGTCAAATAGTATTCGAAAGCGACAATTACTCTAATGAAGAATGGGATGGAAACAACTTGCCAGAAAGTGTATATTACTACGTCATTAAATTTAAAGATGACAAAAGTAAACAGTTTAGTGGCGTGGTTCATTTATTGAGATAATTGCAAACGCATATCATTATTAAACCCATTTTCTAAAAACTTAAGTTAAAAAACACAAGTGAAAAAAGATTAGAAAATGGATTATAGACCGTGTATTATTCTGTAATTCAATATTTAACTCTGCTATTTTCAATTTTTGATACAAAGATTTTAAAGGAAATAAGCAAAAACCTTTGCATAGACCTTATAAAAATTAAAGTTGTTTTAAAATAGGAAAAGCCTAATTTACTTTGTCTTTTCCAAAAACATAATGCCCAAGAAAAATTGCCCCGCCTAAAATAGCAAGGCTTATATACCCTAGATATCCAAATTGAGAAAGGGTACCGTTAGCGTTTTTTATAACTACAAAACCCGCAATAAGTGCCGCTACTCCAGAGCCCATTTGCTGAACAAAACTATTGAAACTTTGAAAACTACCCCTAAATTGTGGTGGTGAAACATTGCTTATAAGTGCTTGAGAGCTTACAGCTCTACCTGTTGAAAAGGCAAACCATACACTAAAAATTGTCAACATCAGAAACAAAGGCATGTTTGGTAAGTGTGTAACCAAAAGCACCAATGGTAAGCTCAAAAATGTGCACCACATAAATGTTTTTAGTTTGCCAAAAGAATCTGATAATTTACCCACAAAATAGGAAGAAAGAAAAGCACTTAACCCTCCAAATAAGTACATCAGAGGAGTTTCTTCTTTAGAAAAACCTTTATTAAACTCTAAAAAAGGGTTTATAAATGGGATAATAACAAAGTGGCCAAAAAACATAGAAAATGAGAAAAGCAATGCTAAGTATTGTCTTTTGTCTTTAATAATTTCGGTGAGTACTTTTAGCTTGTCGTCTTGTGCTTGGGTGTACTTGCTCATAGATGGTATACCAAAAAATAAAGAAATAAGAACAAACACTCCTAAGCCTACTACAAACAAAAACGGAGCATGCCAATCAAAAAATCTTGCTAAATACAAAGAAAAAGGGACCCCCAAAGTAGATGCCATGGCAAATGCAGACATAACTATACCCATGGCTTTCCCTCTTTTTTCAAAAGGGACTAAGTCAGATATGATAGCAATTACTTGTGCGCCTATCATACCGCCAAACAAACCTGCAATTGTTCTTGAAACCAACAAGACATCATAGTTGGGAGCCAAGCCACAGGCCAATGTGCCAAACAAAAATCCTGTGTAGGCAAATATTAAGACATTTTTTCTGTCAAATTGATTTACAAAAAAAGCGGATACAAAACTAGAAAATCCAGCACTTAAGGCATATATAGCAATTAGAATAGAGAATTGTTGTGGATTTATAGACAATTGAGGCATTAAATAATTGCCCAACGGCATCAAAATCATAAAATCTAAAATATGAGTAAAGTTTACCGCCGCCAGCAAAAGGAAAATTCTAGATTGATTATTCATTTATCTTTTTATTTTCCTAAAATTAGGGAATACATTTAGTTACTTATGTCTTTTGACTATATATCTTATTATTTTGGCTTTTAATTTAATAGAGATTGTTAAAATCCTGTATTTATATATCTATTAATTTTTTAAGGATACATTTTTTAAAACATGATATAATGTCTTAATTATAAAACAGATGTTGTTTTTATTGTTTGATAGATTTTATTTTCAAGCCTTCTATTTTGTTTACAACGCTATAGCTGCCAAAATTGTATACAATTGTAATGTTGTGTGTTTTGCTTTCATTTGGGCTTTGAATAAAAGAAAGAAACCCATTGCTTATATAAGAATTCTCACTCATATAAAGGTTTGCTTTTTTAAATCCATTTACGCCATACTTTTTTAAGTTCATTATTTCACTCAAATCTGAGCCAGCTAAAAAATCTTTATTCCAGTCTTGGTCAGATGTTACTTTTATAGATTGTAGTTTATCCATTATAGGACTAGGATCTTTTGGTTTACAAGCATACAAGTTCCCAAATGAGTATTTTTTTTGTAATGCCACAGCTTTTTGGTTAACACTAAATTTTATAAATAAACTTTCTACGGAGTATTCTTTGATTTCTGCCTGAACTATATTTGTAGCGTAATCTATAGAATCATGTGCATAGCTTTCTATTAGATTGTATGAGACATTTGAAATATATGTGATGCTTTTTCCTTTATCTATGTTAGAACAGTTATGGCAACTGTCAAAAAACAATGAGACTAAACTTAGCCCCATTATGAGTATTGTTGTAAAAATGAGTTTTTTCATTTATTTGGAAGTTTTTATCTGTTTATTTATTCTTCTCGTTTGTTAGTGTCTCCAAGAAAATTCTCTCCTGCTCTAGAAAAGGTTCGTGAAGACACGAACCAAGGATTGGAAAAGGTTCGTGAAGACACGAACCAATGTTGGAGTTGTTATTTTAAACACCTCTTTCTCTATGCCAGGATTATCATACTCAGAAATTATCACTTCTTTAGATGTTTTATTAACAATTACACTTTGAATGCAGTAATCGGGTTCTTTTTGAAGATATGAACTTAATACTACAACCAAAACTTGTAGAAAAACAAGATATTTACTCATGATTAAAATTGATTTAAAAGTTCATCTATTTGTGTATCCGTCACTCCAGCAGGTTTATTGTTTTAAATAATGACATTCTTTGAAAATAAGCATCTTATTTAACAATCATCTTACGGTCAGAGACCGTGGGATCTAATTTTAGCACAAGTCAACCTACGGAAGACTTGCGCTAGTGAGTAATTAAATACTCAATTATTTGTTTAATGACTTAGCAAATTCATAATCATCGTTTGTAAACGTTACATAATATCTGTTACTAATCCCATGCTTAGACTCTTTGATAAGGTGATAAAAGTAATTGCTCTTATTGTATAAATTCCTTTTATCATCGAAACTTATATCATTATATGTAAGAATATCCTCTGTATGCTTTTTACAAACTAAAGTATCAATCCCATTAAAAACTATAAGCAAAGAGTCTGATGTTATTGAATGCTCTAGGGGATAGGTAAAAAACAACTTGCTTTTACCTTTCCCTTGGTCTATATAAACGGTTTTACTTTGTAATGGATTAAGAATAACTTTCATAGGTTCATAAACCATATCGTTTTTTAATGGTATTATTTCTACTGAGACCTTTGATGTATTAATTAAAACCGTCTCTGTAATTGTATTACCATCAACAATACATGATTGTACATTTATTGATATAATAGCGATGAAAATAATCTTAAATTTCATAAATCAATAATTAGTAGTTAGCCATAAATTCATCAATTTGAGCATCTGTTACGCCATTCGGTTTATTTAGTTTTAATTGCTCAGGCAGGGAACTGCTACAGTACACTTTCTTCAGAAAATTCGACTCAATATTCACTAAATTATACCCATTCAAATTATCGTTCGGTAAGCTAATATCTCCCAAAACGGTCCTTTGATTGAAATCATCTACTAAATCAATAAAAATAGAAGAGTAATCGTTTAATCCTAAACTTGTATTTCATCTTTGCCAGCCTCTATTTAGAGGATACGAAGCAGGTTCTTGAGTCCCATCTGCCAACCATCTATTTGTCAAATTTATATAATCTGGAGCTCCGTAATTGGCTATTCCTCTTTTCCTATATTCTATACTTGTCAAATACCATTCTACTGCTACTGGCCAAGATTCTGAAATAAAAGTACAAACTTGGCTAAACTGTACCCAGCCAGCATTCATTTGCTCCCAATGTGTAGTATGGCATGTTTCATGACAAGTTGTAGAAAATACTTCATCAGATTCATATGCTCCACTGTTAGAAAATCTATATATTAATATATTGGGATTAATTGAGAAAAGGTTCCAATTTCCGATATTCACACCTTGTGCGCCTTTATTTGGTTGTTTATCAAGAGCCGCATATTTGATTTTTTCTAAAGTAAATGGTCTTTTCAATCCTCCGTTATCTCCATTATTATAGGCAAAGGCTCCTCTAAATACATCACAATAAAACCTATTCAAGTCATTTGCCCAAAAATTCAAATCCCATGGGCTACTGCTTTTAGGTCCATCAAATTTTACTTGCCCCCAAGTACCTGAGCGT